>NZ_JAQOWX010000036.1:0-42619 GCF_028462495.1 Paucibacter sp. XJ19-41 | reverse complement strand
GCGGCGGCGCAGCGCGTGGCAGAGGCGGGCCTGGCGCCGCCGCGCTGGCTGCGGGCGGACGCGCAGGCGCTGGACCGGGAGTTGGGCGAGGGCGGCTTCGACGTGCTGCTGTGCGGCCTGGGCCTGATGTACATGCCGGATCCCGAGCGCGCGCTGGCCGCGATGGCGCGCTGCCTGCGGCCGGGTGGGCGGCTGCTGGTGTCGGTCTGGGGCGAGCGAGGCGATTGCGCCTGGGCCAAGGTCTTTCCGATCGTCGACCGGCGGGTCCGCTCCGAGGTGTGCCCGCTGTTTTTCCGCCTGGGCACCGGCACGGCCCTGACGCAGGCGCTGCGGCGGACCGGCTTCGCCGCCGTGTGCAGCCGCCGCATCGATGCCTGGCTCCGCTATGCCGGGGCCCGCTCGGCCTGCGACGCCGTCCTGGCGGGCGGTCCGGTGGCCCTGGCCTATGCCCGCTTCGAGCGCCGCACGCGCGAAGCCGTGCAGGCGGAATACCTGGCTTCGATCGCCCGCTGGTGCGATGGCGCGGGCTATCGCCTGCCGGGCAGCTTTGTGGTCGCAAGCGGCGTGCGGGCCGATTCCCGCACATCCGACATCAGGAGCGAAAGATGATGAAGACGATGAACACCGACAAGCGCCGGCGCCGACCCCTGCTCGCCACGGTGGCGCTCCTGACGGCCCTCGCCTCGCATGCCCAGCCCGCCAGCGCCAACGAGGTGCTGAAGTGGAACGAGACGACCGTCAAGGTCATCGCCGTCGGCGGCCAGAATCCGATACAGCAGACCCGCAGCGTGGCGATGGTGCAGGGCGCCGTGCACGATGCGCTCAACGGTATCAAGCCGCGCCATGCCCCCTACTACTTCGAGGGCGTGGCGGCCCCAGGCGCCGCCGCCGAAGCGGCGGTGGCCGCCGCCACCCGCACCGTGCTGCTGTCGGTGATCCCGGCCTTCGGCGCGCCGCCGCAGCGCGCCGAGGCGCTGGCCCAGGTGGAGGATGCGTATCGCCTTGCCCTGGCCGCGCTCGCCGACGGGCCGGCCAAGCAGGCTGGCGTGGCGATCGGCCAGGCCGCCGGCGAAGCGATGCTGGCGCTGCGCAAGGACGATGGCGCGACCAGGCCCGCCGCCTACACGCCGGCCAGCGGGCCGGGGCGCTGGCGGCCGCACCCCAACCCGGAGCCGCCGAACCCGCCGATCAAGGATCCCAAGCTGGCGCCCGGCTTCGCGGCCTCCATGCTGCCCGGCTGGGGCCATGTGACGCCGTTCACGCTGCTGTCGACCTCGAAATACTGGCTGCCAGGCCCCCCCCGCGCTGACCAGCGCGCAGTACGCGCAGGAGTTCAACGAGGTGAAGACGCTGGGCGGCCAGCTGAGCAGTGCCCGCACACCCGAGCAGACCGAGATCTCCCGTTTCTGGTTCGAGGGCCCGGGAGCCTGGTATCGGGTGGCTCGCGCCGTTGCCGAGGCACGCGGCCTCGATGCCTGGGACAGCGCGCGCGCGCTGGCCGTGACCTCGCTGGCCATGGCCGACACCTATATCGCCGGCTTCAAGATCCGCTATGTCTACGACTTCTGGCGCCCGGTGACCGCAATCCGCGAGGCGGCCGACGATGGCAACGAGGCGACCGTGGCCGATCCAGCCTGGAACAGCCAGCAGAACACGCCGGCGGTGTCGGACTATCCGTCGACGCAGAGCCTGTTCAGCGGCGCGGCGGCGGTGGCGCTGGCCGGCGTCATCGGCACCGACCAGGTCGGCTTCACGATCAGCAGCGGCCCACCATTCCCGAACATCAGGCGCACCTTCACCAGCCTGTCGCAGGCGGCCCGCGAGAGCGCGGACTCGCGCATCTATGCCGGCATCCACTTCCGCTCGGCCTGCGAGGACGGGCTGGCGCTCGGCCGGCGGATCGGCCAGCGCACGGTCGCGATGTATCTGCAGCCGCTGGGCCGCTAGGCCGTCGCGGCACCCTCCCATTTCACCTGGAGTACCCCACCATGAGCAGCACCGACAACACCATGCCCCCCGAGATGCAGGCCCTGAAGCAGAAGCTCAAGACGACCTGGATGGCCGGCGACTATGGACATTTCGCCAAGTTCCTCGAACCCGATGCGCTGGCCTTCCTGGCGCGCCTGAACCTGCAACCGGACCAGCGCCTGCTCGACGTGGCCTGCGGCGCCGGACAGATCGTCATTCCGGCGGCGCGCGCAGGCATCGCCGCCACCGGCGTGGACATCGCCACCAACTCGATCCTGCGCGCCCGCGAGCGGGCGACCGAAGAGGGGCTGACGACGGCACACTTCGACGAGGGCGATGCCGAGGCGCTGCCCTACGCGGACGCCAGCTTCGATGTGGTGAGCAGCCTGTTCGGGGCGATGTTTGCGCCACGCCCCGACTGCGTGGCCGCCGAGCTGCTGCGCGTATGCCGCCCGGGCGGGCGCATCGTGATGGGCAACTGGACCCCGCAGGGGCATGTGGGCCAGATGTTCAAGGTGATCGGCCGGCATGTACCGCCCTCGCCGCTGATGGCGTCTCCGCTGGCCTGGGGCGACGAGGCCACGGTGCGCGACCGGCTGGGCCACGGGGCTGCGCACATCATCATCACCAGGCGCAACTACGCGATGCGCTACCCCTTCGGCCCGGCCGATGTGGTGGAGTTCTTCATCACCTACTATGGCCCGACCAACCGCGCACATGCCGCGCTGGACGGCGCCGGCCAGGCCGCCCTGCGCGCCGATCTGGAGCAGCTCTGGGCCGCCAGCAACCGCGCGGTCGACGGATCCACGCAGGTGGAGTCGGAGTTCCTGGAGGTGGAGGTCGTGCGGAACTGAGGCCGGTCACCCAAGTCGTGCCCTGGCCAGGACTGGCCTGGCCGGCTTGCCAGCGCCCCGGCGCCGATTGATTTGGGGGTGCCGCGCGCTCAGAGCTTGAAGTCGTAATCGATCGTCAGCGGCGCATGGTCGCTGAACTTCTGGGCCTTGTAGATCGCCGCCTGCTTGGCCAAGGCGGCCAGCTTCGGGGTCGCGAAGTGGTAGTCCAGGCGCCAGCCCACGTTCTTCGCATAGGCCTGGCCGCGGTTGCTCCACCATGTGTAGCACTCGTCGGTGGTGTCGGGATGCAGCTGGCGGTAGACATCGATCAGGCCGCCCTGGTCCGGCCCGCTGCCGAAGAGCTGGTCCAGCCAGGCGCGCTCCTCGGGCAGGAAGCCGCTGTTCTTCAGATTGCCCTTCCAGTTCTTCAGGTCGGCGGGCTTGTGGGCGATGTTCACATCGGCCACCAGGATGAACTCACGCTCGGCCTTCAAGGCCATCAGGTAGGGGTACATCGCCGCGAGGAAGCGGTACTTGGCCTCCTGACGCTCAGGGCCGCTGGAGCCGCTGGGGAAATAGCAGCTGATGATGCTGAGCTTGCGGCCGGGCTTGTCGAAGCGCATCTCGACCCAGCGGCCCTCGTCATCGAACTCCGGCACGCCGAAGCCCTTGATGATGTCGCTGGGCTCGATGCGGCTGTACAGGCCGACGCCCGAATAGCCCTTCTTCTGCGCGTAGTGGAAATGGCCCTTCCGGTCGCCCGAGCTGCAGAAGACCTGATCCACATGCTCGTGCTGGGCCTTGACCTCCTGCACGCCCAGCAGATCGGCGTTCTGCTGCGGCAACCAGTCGAAAAATCCCTTGGTGGCAGCGGAGCGGATGCCATTGAGATTGGCGGTGATCAGGCGCATGGATGGCGGTCGGTAGGAGGAAGGGATGGCCACTGTAGCGCAGGCGCTTTCTGCGGTGTTTTGGCAACAAAACCGTCACAGCCTAGGGTTTTCCAGTAAATCCTGGCACCCAACTTGCTAGATTCCCCGGCTTGGTCCCTCCAGGCGCCAGCCGCCTGCAGCCAGCATTCCTTTCCCCCTTGGAGTACCACCCGATGTTGCAACACCCCGCACAAGCCCGCCCTGCGCCGACCGCCCTCGCGGTCGCGCTGGCCCTGGCCGCCTGGCCCGCCAGCCAGGCCCTGGCCCAGGAAAAAACCCAGCTCGAAACCGTCACGATCACGGCCGAGCGCCGGGTCGAGAACATCAAGGATGTGCCGACCGCCGTCTCCAGCGTCAGCGGCGAAAAGCTCGATGTGCTGGCCTCGGGCGGCCAGGACGTGCGCTTCCTGTCGGGTCGCGTGCCCAGCCTGAACATCGAATCGTCCTTCGGCCGCGCCTTCCCGCGCTTTTACCTCCGCGGCTATGGCAATACCGATTTCCGTCTCAATGCCTCGCAGCCGGTCTCGCTGATCTATGACGATGTGGTGCAGGAGAACCCGATCCTGAAGGGTTTCCCGGTCTTCGATATGAAGGCGGTCGAAGTGATCGCCGGCCCGCAGGGCACGCTGTTCGGTCGCAACACACCGGCCGGCGTAGTCAAGTTCGACTCGGTGCGCCCGTCGAAGAAGCAGGACGGCTATTTCAGCGCCTCCTACGGCACCCATGGCAGCGCGACCGTCGAGGGCGCCGCCAATGTGCAACTGGGCGGCGACTGGTCGGCCCGGGTGTCGGCCCAGGTGCAGCGCCGCGACGACTGGGTGAGCAACCAGGTTGCCACCGGTGCCACCAAGAAGACCGAGGGCTACAACGACCGCGCGGTCCGCCTGCAAGCCCTGTATGAACCCAACCAGGGTTTCAGCGCGCTGTTCAACGTGCACAACCGCGAGCTCGACGGCAGCCCGCGCCTGGTCCGCTCCAGCGTCATCAAGCCCGGCACCAACGACCTGGCCGACGGCTTTGATCCGGCCAAGGCCTATTTCGACGGCAAGAACGAGCAACGCCTGCACGCCACTGGCGGCAGCGCCCGCATCAAGTGGGCCCTGGATGGCTTCACGCTGCACTCGATCACGGGCATCGAGGCGGTCCAGCCCTTCAGCCGCGCCGACGTCGACGCCGGCTACCTCAACAACTTCGTCCAGCCGCCCCCCGTAAATGGCGGGGGCCATGTGGTCTGGAGCTCGGAAACCTCGGACGCACTGAAGGACCACCGCCAGCTGAGCCAGGAGTTCCGGCTCGAGTCCAATGGCAGCGGCCCGCTGCGCTGGCAGGGCGGTGTCTATCTGTTCGACGAGCGCTACACGATGGAGAGCGTCGACTACCTGGCGGCGCCGGCCGACGCGCTGGTCAGCACGCGTCAGACCAACAAGGCCTGGGCCTTGTTCGGCTCGGTCAACTACCGCGTCAGCCCCGATCTGAACCTGCGCGGCGGCCTGCGCTACACCAAGGACAAGAAGACCCTGGCCACCACCGGCACGGTCAACGCCTCGGCCGGCACCAGCGCTAGCACCAACGACAGCAAGGTCAACTGGGATCTGTCCGGCACCTACACGCTGACGCCCGAGACCAATGTCTATGCGCGCGTCGCCACCGGCTTCCGCGCCGCGTCGATCTATCCGGCCAGCGGTTTCGGCCCGCAGAGCAAGGCACGTCCGGAGACTGTGACCTCGTACGAGCTGGGCGCCAAGAGCGAGTTCTGGCAGCGCCGCGCCCGCCTGTCTGCCACGCTGTTCAGCTATGAGGTCAAAGACCAGCAGCTGACCGCCGTCGGCGGCACCAACAACACCAACACCCTGCTCAATGCCAGCAAGGGCGAAGGTCGCGGCTTCGAGCTGAACCTGGAGTTGCTGCCCACCGACAACCTGCTGCTGACGCTGAGCACCAGCTACAACGACACCAAGATCAAGGACCGTAGCCTGACCATGCCCCAGGCCGGCAGCGGCGCGACCATGATCGGCACGCCGGATGCCAACGGCAACTACAGCATCTATAACAACCCGCTGCCGAACGCGCCGAAGTGGATCGCCAACCTGACCGCCCGCTACAGCATGCCGACCGCAGCCGGCAATGAGTTCTACGTCTACACCGACTGGGCCTACCGTTCCAAGGTCAACTTCTTCCTCTACAAGTCGGTCGAGTTCACCGGCAAGCCGCTGACCGAGGGCGGCCTGCGCGTCGGCTACATCTGGGACAACGGCAAGTACGAGGTGGCCGGTTTTGTGCGCAACATCACCGACAAGGTGGTGGTCAACGGCGCCATCGACTTCAACAACCTGACCGGCTTCATCAACGACCCGCGCACCTACGGCCTGCAGTTCAAGGCCCTGTTCTAAGCCCTGAGCGCTGCTCGATCGAGCCCGGTCGCCGCGAGGCGGCCGGGCTTTTTTACGCCCCTACAATGCGGGCGAATTCTTCAAGAGCCTGCCGATGACCACCGCTGCCGCCCCCACCGATGCCCTGGCCCAGGATTTCGTTGCCTTTGCCGTCGAGGCCGGTGTGCTGCGCTTCGGCGAGTTCAAGACCAAGGCCGGGCGACTGAGCCCCTATTTCTTCAACGCCGGTCTGTTCGACGACGGCGCCAAGCTGGGCCGGCTGGCCAGCTTTTACGCCCAGCGCCTGATCGCCTCGGGCTTGGCTTTCGACATGATCTTCGGCCCGGCCTACAAGGGCATCACGCTGGCCGCCGCCGTTTCGATGGAGCTGGCACGGCTGGGCCACAACAAGCCTTTCGCCTACAACCGCAAGGAAGCCAAGGACCATGGCGAGGGCGGCACGCTGGTGGGCGCGCCGGTGCGGGGTCGGGTCTTGATCATCGACGACGTGATCTCGGCCGGCACCTCGGTGCGCGAGTCGATCGCGATGATCGAGGCCGCCGGCGCCACGCCCTGCGGCGTCACGATCGCGCTGGACCGCCAGGAGAAGGCCGCCGAGAACGGCGTCGACATGAGCTGGTCGGCCGTGCAGTATGTGTCTGAGCAATTGCAACTGCCGGTGATCTCGATTGCCGGGCTGGCGGACTTGCTGCAGTATCTGCGCAGCACCAGCGACACGGTGGCCTCGGGCCACTCGGCGGCGGTGCAAGCCTACCGAGACCGATACGGAGTCTGATGCGAGCTTCCAGCCCTGCCCCTGCCGTCCTGCTGCTGCTGCTGGCCGAGGCCGGCATGGTCTGGGCGCAGGCCAAACCGGCATCGATCGGGGCCATCTACAGCTGCACCACGGCCGATGGCCGACGCCTGACCTCGGATCGGCTGATCGCCGAGTGCAACAACCGCGAGCAGCGCATCCTGAACACCGATGGCTCGCTGCGTGCCATCGTGCCGCCGGCGATGTCGCCCGAGGAGCGGGCCGCCTATGAGGCGCGCGAGCGTCGTCTGGCGGCCGAACGCGCGGCCCAGGCCGACGCGGTGCGGCGCGACCGCAATCTGATGACGCGCTACCGCAGCGCCGAGGCCCATCAGCATGCCCGCGAGGCCGCGCTGGACGATGTCATGAAGGGCATGCGCCTGTCCGAGAACCGCATCAAGGACCTGGCCACCGAGCGCAAGCCGCTGCAGGACGAGGCCGAGTTCTACAAGGGTCGGCCCTTGCCGGCCAAGCTCAAGCAGCAACTCGACGCCAACGACGCCTCGGCCGAGGCGCAGCGCGTGCTGATCGAGAACCAGAAGGCCGAGCTGGTGCGCGTCAACAAGAACTTCGACGCTGAGCTGGCGCGGCTGAAGAAGCTCTGGGCCGGGGCGCCCCCCGGCAGCCTGGACTGATCAGCCCCCGAGCCAAGGCATGCGGGACATGCCCTGGCCTTCGCTAGGCGTCGCCCGGTCCGCAGGGACCGGACTCGGTCCTAGCTCAGTTTCTTCTTCAGCAGCTCGTTGACCGCCGTCGGATTGGCCTTGCCCTTGGTGGCCTTCATGGCCTGGCCGACCAGGGCATTGAAGGCCTTGTCCTTGCCGGCGCGGAACTCCTCCACCGATTTCTGGTTGGCAGCCAGCACCTCATCGAGGATGCGCTCCAGCTCACCGGTGTCATTGGACTGCTTGAGGTCCTTGGCTTCGATGATGGCGTCGACCTCGCCGCCCTTGGACCACAGCTCCTCGAACACCTGCTTGGCCGAGTTGTTGGAGATCGTGCCGTCCTGGATGCGCAGGATCAGCGCGCCCAGGGTCGCGGCACTCACCGGGCTGCTGTCGATCTCGCGCTCCTCGGCATTGAGGCGGCGCGCGATCTCGCCCTGCAGCCAGTTGGCCACCAGCTTGGGCGCCTTGCAGATGTCACGGGCGGCTTCGTAGAAACGCGCGGTCGCGAGGCTGGCCGTCATCAGGCTGGCGTCATACGCGGGCAGGCCGTCGGTATCCTGGAAGCGTGCGGCCATCACGGCCGGCAGCTCGGGCAGCTCGCCGCGCACCCGCTCCACCCATTCCGGCGCAATCACCAGCGGCGGCAGGTCGGGATCGGGGAAGTAGCGGTAGTCGGCCGCGTCTTCCTTGCTGCGCATCGCCCGGGTCTCGCCAGTGTCGGGGTTGAACAGCACGGTGGCTTGCTGGATCTCGCGGCCGTCCTCGATCTCGTCGATCTGCCAGTTCACCTCGTAGTCGACCGCCTGCAGCAGATTGCGGAAGCTGTTCAGGTTCTTGATCTCGCGGCGCGTGCCATAGGGCTCGCCGGGCTTGCGCACCGAGACGTTGACGTCGCAGCGGAACGAGCCCTCCTGCATATTGCCGTCGCAGATGCCCAGCCACATCACCAGCGCATGCAAGGTCTTGGCGTACTCGCAGGCCTCGGCGCCGGAGCGCATATCGGGCTCGGAGACGATCTCCAGCAGCGGCGTGCCGGCGCGATTCAGGTCAATACCGCTCTGGCCGTGATAGTCCTCGTGCAAGCTCTTGCCCGCGTCCTCTTCGAGGTGGGCACGGGTCAGGTTGACGACCTTCTTCTGCTCGCCGACGAAGAACTCCAGCTTGCCGCCCTGCACGACCGGAATCTCGTACTGGCTGATCTGGTAGCCCTTGGGCAGGTCGGGGTAGAAGTAGTTCTTGCGCGCGAAGATAGACAGCGGCGCGATCTTCGCGCCCACGGCCAGGCCCAGCCGGATCGCTCGCTCGACCGCACCGCGGTTCAGGACCGGCAAGGTGCCGGGCAGGGCCAGGTCCACCGGCGAGGCCTGGGTATTGGGCTCGGCGCCGAAGGCGGTCGAGGAGCCGCTGAAGATCTTCGATTGGGTGGACAGCTGGACGTGGTTCTCCAGGCCGATCACGACTTCGTAGCCGCGGATGAGTTTGCTCGTCATGTCAGATTCCTGCCGGGGCTTGTTGGTGCCAGTCGGTCGCCTGCTGCAAGGCATGGGCCGCATGCAAGAGCTGACCCTCCTTGAAGTAGTTGCCCAGCAGCTGCAGGCCCACCGGCATACCGCCCTCGCCCAGGCCTACCGGCACGCTCATGCCGGGCAGGCCGGCCAGCGAGCCGGGCAGGGTGACGATGTCTGCCAGAGAGGCCTTGACCGGATCATCCGAGCCTTCGCCATGCTTCCACGCGACCGTCGGCGCCACCGGGCCGGCGATCAGATCGCACTGCGTGAAGCAGCGCTGGAAGTCGTCGGCAATCATGCGGCGCAGCTTCTGCGCCTGCAGGTAGTAGGCGTCGTAGTAGCCGTGGCTGAGCACATAGGAGCCGATCATGATGCGGCGCTTGACCTCGGCACCGAAGCCCTCAGCGCGGGTCTTCTTGTACATGTCCAGCAGGTCGTCGTACTTCGCGGCGCGGTGGCCGAACTTGACGCCGTCGAAGCGGGAGAGGTTCGAGCTGGCCTCGGCCGGCGCGATGATGTAGTAGACCGGAATCGCCAGCTCGGTGCGTGGCAGGCTGACGTCGACCAGCGTGGCGCCGAGCTTTTCCAGCTCGGCCAGACCGGCGCGCACCGCCCGCTCGACATCGCCGCTCAGCGCGGCCGGGAAGAACTCGCGCGGCAGGCCGATGCGCAGACCCTTCAGCGGCTGGGCCGCCGTGGCGCCCTCGCGGGCCGCCAGCATCTGGGCATGGAAGTCCTGCGGCGGCTGCTCGATGCTGGTGGCATCGCGCTCGTCGAAGCCGCTCATCACCGACAGCAGCAGGGCGCAGTCTTCGGCCGAGCGCGCCATCGGGCCGGCCTGGTCCAGGCTGGAGGCGAAGGCGATCATGCCGTAGCGCGAACACACGCCATAGGTCGGCTTGATGCCGGTGATGCCGGTAAAGCTGGCCGGCTGGCGGATCGATCCGCCGGTGTCGGTGCCGGTGGTGGCCGGCACCAGGCGGGCCGCCACCGCGGCGGCCGAGCCGCCCGAGGAGCCGCCCGGCACCCGGCCGACATCCCAGGGGTTGGCTACCGGCTTGAAAGCCGAGTTCTCGTTGGCCGAGCCCATCGCGAACTCGTCGCAGTTGAGCTTGCCCAGCGAGACCGTGCCGGCCGCGTTCAGCTTGGCGATGACGGTGGCGTCAAAAGGGCTGCGGTAGCCGACCAGCATCTTGGAGCCGGCGGTCGTGGGCATGTCGCGGGTGACGAAGATGTCCTTGTGCGCCAGCGGCACGCCCAGCAGCGCTTGGCTCTCGCCGGCAGCACGGCGCGCATCGGCAGCACGGGCGCTGGCCAGCGCGCCCTCGGCATCGACATGCAGAAAGGCGCCCAGCGCCTCGGCGGAGGTAACACGTGCAAGAAGGTGTTGCGTGATTTCGAGGCTGGAAACCGTCTTGTCAGCAAGGGCCCGGCCGATTTCGGCGACGCCCAGGGTGTGCAGCATATTCATTCGATGACCTTGGGAACCAGGAACAGACCGTCTTCGACCGCCGGCGCGCTGCGCTGATTGAGCTCGCGCTGATTGCTCTCGGTGACCGCGTCCTCGCGCAGGCGCAAAGCCACCTCCTGCACGGCGGACAGCGGCGTGTACAGCGGCTCGACGCCGCTGGTGTCGACCGCGCTCATCTGCTCGACGATGGTGAAGAAGCCATTGAGCTGAGTCAGCAGCGCCTCGGGTTCGCCGCCTTGCAGCTCCAGCCGCGCCAGATGGGCGATGCGGCTCACGTCTTGTGGGGTCAGGGCCATGGGGTAAACGGTTTGGGGCCGGGAAAAACCAGGTCCGTAAGTGTCAGAAACTGAGGTCCCCTCGGGTCTGCCAGGGCAGGAAACCCAGAGGTGATCGGGTATTATCTCCGCTTATCTCCATGGTTACGGGGCTGCATGGCCGCAAGGTTCAAGCGGCCTCGTTGCATATGGTGCGAACAAATCCGCGCAGCCCTCAATCCGGCTGCACCGTTTTCAGAACCGCTCAGCCCCAAGCCAGCTCCAGGTCGATCTCACCCACAGGCTCAGATGCCCTGACTGGCGCTCCACACACACCATGTTCGCTTCCCTGCGTCGCTACTTCTCCACCGACCTCGCCATCGACCTCGGCACCGCCAACACCCTCATCTACGTGCGCGGCAAGGGCATCGTGCTGGATGAGCCCTCGGTGGTCGCCATCCGCCACGAAGGCGGCCCGAACGGCAAGAAGACCATCCAGGCCGTCGGCCGCGAGGCCAAGGCCATGCTGGGCAAGGTGCCCGGCAATATCGAGGCGATCCGCCCGATGAAAGACGGCGTGATCGCCGACTTCACCGTCACCGAGCAGATGCTCAAGCAGTTCATCAAGATGGTGCACGACTCGAAGATGCTCAAGCCGAGCCCGAGGATCATCATCTGCGTGCCCTGCGGCTCGACCCAGGTCGAGCGCCGCGCGATCCGTGAGTCCGCGCTGGGCGCCGGCGCCTCCGAGGTCTACCTGATCGAAGAGCCGATGGCCGCCGCGATCGGTGCCGGCCTGCCGGTCTCCGAGGCTTCCGGCTCGATGGTGGTCGACATCGGCGGCGGCACCACAGAGGTCGGCGTGATCTCGCTGGGCGGCATGGTCTACAAGGGCTCGGTCCGCGTCGGCGGCGACAAGTTCGACGAGGCCATCATCAACTACATCCGCCGCAACTACGGCATGCTGATCGGCGAGCCCACCGCCGAGGCCATCAAGAAGAACATCGGCTCGGCCTTCCCCGGCTCCGAGGTCAAGGAGATGGAAGTCAAGGGCCGCAACCTCAGCGAGGGCGTGCCGCGCAGCTTCACGATCTCGAGCAACGAGATCCTGGAAGCGCTGACCGACCCGCTGAATCAGATCGTCAGTGCGGTGAAGAACGCGCTGGAGCAGACCCCGCCCGAGCTGGGCGCCGACATCGCCGAGCGCGGCATGATGCTGACCGGCGGTGGCGCGCTGCTGCGCGACCTGGACCGGTTGCTGGCCGAGGAGACCGGCCTGCCGGTGCTGGTGGCCGAGGATCCGCTGACCTGCGTGGTGCGCGGTTGCGGCATGGCGCTGGAACGCATGGAGCGCCTGGGCTCGATCTTCACTTCGGAGTAAGCGCCTCCATGAAGCGCTCCGAGCCGGCACGCTTCACGCGGGGCCGGCTTTTGCACATCTCGCCCCCCGCCTGAGCCATGCCACTGGGCACCCTGGATCGCACGCCACCCCCGTTTTTCCGCCAGGGCCCCTCGGCCCTGACCAAGCTGCTGCTGTGCGCGGCGCTGGCCATCTTCCTGATGGTGGCCGATGCCCGCTTCAAGCTCGCGACGCCGGCGCGCGCCGCACTGGCCCTGGTGCTGCACCCGGTACAGCGGGCGCTGCTGGCGCCGGTCGATGCCTGGGAGCAACTGGGCGACTATCTGCGCGGCACCGAGCGCGCGATGGCCGCCGAGGACCAGGCGCGGCGCCAGCTGGTGCAGCAGGCCGAGCGCCTGTCGCGCGCCGAGCAGCTACAGGCCGAGAACCAGAGCCTGCGCGCACTGCTGGCGCTGCGTCCGGCGCTGCAGGTGCCGACCATTGCCGCCGAGGTCCTGTACGAGGCGAGCGATCCCTACTCGCGCAAGGTGGTGATCGACCGCGGCAGCCAGCAGGGCGTGCGCGCCGGCGCGCCGGTCATCAACGATGCCGGCGTGCTGGGCCAGGTGACGCGGGTCTATCTGCTGTCGGCCGAGGTCACGCTGCTCAATGACAAGGACGCCGCGATCCCCGTGCTCAACACCCGCAGCCAGCAGCGCGGCGCGGCTTTTGGCGGCACCGACGGCCTGGGCATGGAGCTGCGCTTCATGGCCACCAACGCCGACATCAAGCAGGACGATCTGCTGACCACCTCGGGCCTGGACGGCGTCTATCCGCCCGGCCTGCCGGTGGCCCGCATCAGCGCCATCGAGCGGCGCGGCGACAGCAGCTTTGCCCGCGTCAGCCTGCGCCCGGTGGCCCAGCTCGACAACGTCCGCCATGTGCTGGTGCTGGGCGCGCTGGCCGAACTTGAGCATGCCCGCAGCGAGGCCGTCGCGGCCTCGGCCGCCGCAGCATCGGCCCCGGCACGCGCCGGCGGCAAGGCCAGCGGAGGTCGACCATGATCATGCCGCGCGGCTCCGGCCAGCTGCTGCTGCCGGCCAACCCCCTCTTCATCGCGCTGAGCCTGCTGCTGGCCCTGGTGGTGGACATGGTGCCGGTCGGGCGCCAGAGCGCGATGCCCGATGTGCTGGCCCTGGTGCTGGTGTTCTGGAATGTGCACCAGCCGCGCCGGGTCGGGGTCGGCTGGGCCTTTGTGTTCGGTCTGCTGGTCGATGTCCAGCATGGCGCGCTGCTGGGTCAGCATGCGCTGTCCTATAGCGTGCTGAGCTTTGGCGCGATCGCGCTGCACCGGCGCCTGCTGTGGTTCAGCCTGCCGGTGCAGGCCCTGCACATCCTGCCGCTGTTCGTGCTGGCCCACGCGGTATCGCTGGCGGTGCGGTTGATGGTCGGCGGCATGTGGCCGGGCTGGCCGCTGCTGCTGGCGCCGCTGTTCGAGGCCTTGCTGTGGCCCATCGCCACGGTGCTGCTGCTGGCGCCGCAACGCCGCGCCCCGGATCGAGACGCCAACCGGCCCCTGTGATGATGCTGCTGAAGAATTCCGAGCAGGAGCAGTCGCAGTTCCGGCTGCGCGTGCTGGCGGCGGTGGCCTTCGTGCTGTTCTGCTTCGGCCTGCTGGTGGCGCGCCTGGTCTGGCTGCAGGTGCTGCAGCATGACGAGCTGGCCGAGCAGGCCGAGAGCAACCGCACCGCCATCGTGCCCATCGTGCCCAACCGCGGCCTGATCAAGGACCGCAACGGCATCGTGCTGGCCAGCAACTACTCGGCCTACACGCTGGAGATCATGCCGTCTAAGGCCGGCGATCTGGACAAGACCATCGATGCCCTGTCCGAGGTGATCGAGATCCAGACGCGCGACCGCCGCCGCTTCAAGCGCTTGCTGGAGGAGAGCAAGCACTTCGACTCGCTGCCGATACGCACCAAGCTGACGGACGAGGAGGTCGCCCGCTTCACCGCCCAGCGCTTTCGCTTCCCGGGCGTCGAGATCAAGGCCCGGCTGTTCCGCAGCTATCCGATGGGCGAGGTCGGCAGCCATCTGATCGGCTATATCGGCCGCATCAACCAGGCCGAGAAAAAGGCCATGGACGACTGGGACGAGGAAGACATCGCCAACTACCGCGGCACCGAATACATCGGCAAGCTGGGCCTGGAGCAGGCCTACGAACGCGAGCTGCATGGCATCACCGGCTTCGAGCAGCTGGAGACCAGCGCCGGCGGCCGCGCGGTGCGGCGCCTGGCCCACAAGCCGCCGACGCCGGGCAACACGCTGATGCTGTCGATCGACATCCGGCTGCAAGCCCTGGTCGAGGAGCTTTACAAGGACCGGCGTGGCGCGCTGGTGGCGATCGATCCGCGCAATGGCGAGGTGCTGGCCTTCGTCTCCAAGCCGACCTTCGACCCGAATCTGTTCGTCGACGGCATCGATGCCGACAGCTGGCGCGAGCTCAACGACAACATCGACAAGCCGCTGTTGAACCGCGCGCTGCGCGGCACCTATCCGCCCGGCTCGACCTTCAAGCCGCTGATGGCGATGGCGGCGCTGACCAGCGGCAAGCGCGCGCCCGGCACCATCGTGATGGACAACCTGGTCTACAGCTTCGGCGGCCGCACCTTCGGCAGCCCGGAGGCGGACCGGCCCGGCCCCAAGGACATGCGGCTGGCCATCGTCGGCTCCAGCAATGTCTACTTCTACAGCCTGGCCAACGAGATGGGCGTGGATCTGATCCACGACGAGCTCGAACCCTTCGGCCTGGGGCGCAAGACCGAGATCGACCTGCAGGGCGAGGTGACGGGCGTGCTGCCTTCGCAGGCCTGGAAGAAGCGCTATTTCGCCCGCAGCCCGGCCAACCAGAAGTGGTTCCCCGGCGAGACCATCTCGCTGGGCATCGGCCAGGGCTACAACAGCTTCACGATGCTGCAACTGGCCACTGCCTATGCCACCGTGGCCACCAGCGGCCAGCGCTACAAGCCGCGCCTGGTGCGCGAGATCGAGGACGTGGTCAAGCATGAGCAGCGCCGCGTCGCCAGCGACGCGCTGGAGCCGCTGCCGCTCAAGCCCGCCGATGCCGAGGTGATACGCAATGCGATGCATGGCGTGACGATGGAAGGAACCTCGCGCGCCGTCTTCATGGGTGCGCCCTATACCAGCGGCGGCAAGACCGGCACGGCCCAGGCCGTGGGCCTGCGCGCCGGCGAAAAATACAGCAGCATCAAGGCCGATGAGCGCAAGCGCGACCACTCGCTCTATGTCGCCTTCGCGCCGGTCGAGTCCCCGACCGTCGCGCTGGCGCTGATCGTCGAGAATGCCGGCTGGGGGTCGACCGCCGCCGCGCCGATTGCGCGCCGCGTCTTCGACTTCCTGCTGCAAGGCGTCTACCCCAGCGAGGAAGATATTGCGCTGACCCAGCAAGGCCTGACCAAGGCGCCGGTCGGCACGCCGCGCCCCATCGCTGCCGTGCCGCTGCCGGGTCAGGCGGCGGCGCCCGTGCCGGCGGCATCCGCCGCTGCTTCAGCCGCCACATCAGCCGCCTCGGGAGTCCGCCGATGAGCCATGTCTTCAACAAGCCCTCGCTGCTCAGCCGCCTGCGGCCCTGGGTCAGCGGCTTTGACGGACCGCTGCTGCTGATACTGGCCTGGCTCGCCGGCCTGGGCCTGATGTGCATGTACTCGGCCGGCTTCGACCATGGCACTCGCTTCGTCGACCATGCCCGCAATATGGCGCTGGCGGCGGCCATCATGTTCGTCGTCGCCCAGGTGCCGCCGCAGCGGCTGATGGCGCTGGCGATCCCGCTGTACACCGTGGGCATCGCGCTGCTGGTGGCAACGGCGCTGTTCGGCATCAGCAAGAAGGGTGCGACGCGCTGGCTCAATATCGGCATCGTGATCCAGCCCTCGGAGCTGCTGAAGATCGCCACACCGCTGATGCTGGCCTGGTGGTTCCAGCGGCGCGAGGGTCAGCTGCGCACGGCCGACTTCGTCATCGCGCTGCTGATGCTGGCCGTGCCGGTGGGCCTGGTGGCGCGCCAGCCCGATTTGGGCACCTCGATCCTGGTGTTCGCGGCGGGCTTTTATGTGCTGTTCTTCGCCGGCTTCAGCTGGCGCATCATCCTGCCGGCCGTCGCCGCCGGCGCGATCGCGATCACAGCCCTGGTGCTCAGCGAGGACCAGATCTGTCAGCCCGATGTCGAGTGGCCGGTGCTGCGCGAGTATCAGAAGAACCGGGTCTGCACCCTGCTCGATCCGCACAAGGACCCGCTCGGCAAGGGCTTCCACATCCTCCAGGGCGAGATCGCGCTCGGCTCGGGCGGGTTGACCGGCAAGGGCTTCATGAAGGGCACGCAAACCCATCTGGAGTTCATCCCCGAGCGCACCACCGACTTCATCTTCGCCGCCTATGGCGAGGAGTTCGGCCTGGTCGGCGCCCTGGGCCTGCTTCTGGGATTTGCCGCGCTGATCGTGCGCGGGCTGATGATCGCGGCCGAGGCGGCCAACCCGTTCGGCCGCCTGATGGCCGGCGCCATCACGCTGAGCTTCTTCACTTACGTGTTCGTCAATATGGGCATGGTCAGCGGCATCCTGCCGGTGGTCGGCGTGCCGCTGCCCTTCATCAGCTATGGCGGCACGGCGATGGTGATGCTGGGCCTGAGCCTGGGCATCCTGATGTCGATCGCGAAGAGCCGGCGCTTCATGTCCCGCTGAGCGCGTCGCGGCCCGGATGGGCCGCGAAACGCACGGTGAAGCGTGCGCCGGGCCCTTGGCCGTCCTCCTGCGCCTGGCCGGATCGCAGCTCGCGGGTTTCGTCCAGCGTGATCTCGGCCTCATGCTGCTGGACGATTTCACGCACGATGGCCAGGCCCAGCCCCGAGCCGTCGACATTGGTGCCCAAGGCCCGGTAGAAGGGCTGGAACACCTGCTCGCGCTCCGACTCCGCAATGCCCGGCCCCGAGTCCTCGACCTGCAGCACCGTGACCTGGCCGAACGGGTCTTCGACGACGCGCACCGTCACCGTGCCATGCGGCGGTGTGTAGAGCAGGGCGTTGTCGACCAGATTGCGGATCAGCTCGCGGATCAGCAGCGGATGGCCGTTGATGCGCAGCGCGCTGTGCTCGTCGTCCGGCCCCTCGAAGCCGAGGTCGATGCGCTTGTCCATCGCGCGCGGCACGAAGTCGCGCACCGTCTCCATCGCCAGCTCGGACAGATTGACCTCGCTGCGCCGCGCCGCATGCTCCTTGTCCTCGGCACGGGCCATCGCGAGCAGCTGGTTGACCATATGGGCGGCACGCTGGCTGGACAGGGCGATCTGCTGCAGCGAGCGGCGCAGCTCGGCCGGCTCGCTGCGACCCTCGTCGATCTCGCGCTGCGCGAACTCGGCCTGGGTGCGCAGGCCGGCCAGCGGCGTCTTCAGCTGATGGGCGGCATCGGCCAGGAAGTGCTTCTGCGCGCTGATCGACTGGTCGAGCCGGCCCAACAAATCATTGATCGCGCGCACCAGCGGTGCGACCTCGTCGGGGATGCGGCGTTCGTCGATCGGGCTCAGGTCCGAACTCTCGCGCGAGCGGATACGGCGCTGCAGATCGTTCAGCGGTGCGATGCCGCGCGCCAGCGCCAGCCACACCAGCAGCACCGCCAGCGGCAGTATCACGAACTGCGGCAGTATCACGCCCTTGATGATCTCGTTGGTCAGGCGCGCCCGCTTGCCCAGGGTCTCGGCCACCTGGACCAGCATGGTCTGGGTCGAGCCGGCCTGGCCCTCGGGCGCCACCCATAGATAGGCGACCCGCACCGTGTCGCTGCCGACCTCGTCGTCGCGGAAATGCAGCTCCCAAGGCACGATGGGATCGTCGGCGGCCGGCACCGGCAGCTGGCGATCGCCGCTGAGGAACTCGCCGCGCAGACCCAGCACCTGGTAGTAGACCGTGTCGGCCTCGTCGGCCCGCAGCAGCGCGGCGGCCTCCGGCGACAGCGCGTAGCGGGAGCGCGCGCTGCTGCCGGCGCGCGGCGTCTCCGAGGCCGCCTGCAGGCCCAGATTGCGCGCCATCTCGCCGAGCTCGCGGTCGTAAGGCCGGTTGGCAATGCCCTGCGCCACCAGCCAGGTCAACGCGACACTGATCGGCCAGATCACCAGCAGCGGGGCGAGCATCCAATCGAGGATCTCGCCGAACAGCGAGCGTTGTTCGGTGTCTCCGGCCATTCACGCTGCTGGCGTCAGCCAGGAATTTTTTCGAGACAGTAGCCGAGGCCGCGCACCGTGGCGATGCGGATCGGCCCCTGCTCGATCTTCTTGCGCAGGCGGTGGATATAGACCTCGATCGCGTTATTGCTGACCTCTTCGCCCCATTCGCACAGACGCTCGACCAACTGGTCCTTGCTGACCAGGCGGCCGGCGCGCTGCAGTAGCACCTCCAGCAGGCTCAGCTCGCGCGCCGACAGCTCGATCATCTGCTCATTGATATAGGCAACCCGGCCGGTCGCGTCGAAGCTGAGCGGCCCGTGCTTGATGATGCTGGAGGCGGTGCCCAGGCCGCGCCGTGTCAGTGCCCGCACCCTAGCCTCGAGTTCCTGCAGCGAGAAGGGCTTGGCCATGTAATCGTCGGCGCCCAGATCCAGGCCCTTGACGCGCTGCTCGACACTGTCGGCCGCCGTCAGTATCAGCACCGGCATCGATGCACCGCGCCCGCGCAGCTTACGCAGCACCTCCAGCCCATGCAGCTTGGGCAGGCCCAGATCCAGAATCACCAGATCGAACTCGTGCGAGGCCAACGCCGCATCGGCCTCGGTGCCCGAGCCGACCTGGTCCACCGCATAGCCGGAGGCGCGCAAGGAGCGCAGCAAACCATCGGCCAGCACTTGGTCGTCTTCCGCAATCAGGATGCGCATGCTTTGTCCCCAGTCTTTACGAGCATTCTAGGGACGCCCGGCCTGCTGACATTGCATGTCAGCAGCCAGCCCCTAAACTACTGTACGAATATACAGATTGCGCCATAATGCGCGCAGCCTCAACAGGAGAAAAACATGGACGCCCCCGTCAAAGCCATCAACACCGAAAAAGCCAAGGCCCTGCAAGCCGCCCTGTCCCAGATCGAGAAGCAGTTCGGCAAGGGCTCCATCATGCGCCTGGGCGAGGGCGAGGTGATCGAGGACATCCAGGTGGTGTCGACCGGCTCGCTGGGCCTGGACATCGCGCTGGGCGTCGGTGGCCTGCCGCGCGGCCGGGTGGTCGAGATCTATGGCCCGGAATCCTCGGGCAAGACGACGCTGACCCTGCAGGTGATTGCCGAGATGCAAAAGCTCAGCGGCGTCTGCGCCTTCATCGACGCCGAGCACGCGCTGGACATCCAGTACGCACAGAAGCTGGGCGTCAATCTG
The DNA here is from genome assembly GCF_028462495.1 of Paucibacter sp. XJ19-41. Lineage (NCBI taxonomy): Bacteria > Pseudomonadati > Pseudomonadota > Betaproteobacteria > Burkholderiales > Sphaerotilaceae > Roseateles > Paucibacter sp. XJ19-41. The sequence continues at coordinate 23,039 of NZ_JAQOWX010000036.1, read as the reverse complement.
CAGGAACTGCTGATCAGCCAGCCGGACACCGGTGAGCAGGCGCTGGAAATCGTCGATGCGCTGGTGCGCTCCGGTTCCGTGGACCTGATCGTGGTCGACTCGGTCGCCGCGCTGACGCCCAAGGCCGAGCTGGAAGGCGAGATGGGCGACTCGCTGCCCGGCCTGCAGGCCCGGCTGATGAGCCAGGCGCTGCGCAAGCTGACCGCGACGATCAAGAAGACCAACTGCATGGTCATCTTCATCAACCAGATCCGCATGAAGATCGGCGTGATGTTCGGCAGCCCCGAGACCACCACCGGCGGCAATGCCCTGAAGTTCTATGCCTCGGTGCGCCTGGACATCCGCCGCATCGGCTCGATCAAGAAGGGCGAGGAAGTGATCGGCTCCGAAACCAAGGTCAAAGTCGTCAAGAACAAGGTGGCCCCCCCGTTCAAGACCGCCGAGTTCGACATCCTCTATGGCGAGGGTATCAGCCGCGAGGGCGAAATCATCGACATGGGCGTGGTCGCCAAGGTGGTCGACAAGGCCGGCGCCTGGTACGCCTACAACGGCGAGAAGATCGGCCAGGGCAAGGACAACGCGCGCGAATTCCTGCGCGAGAACCCCGATATCGGCCGCGAGATCGAGAACAAGGTGCGCGAATCGCTAGGCGTGCCGCTGTTGACGGTGGACGGGCCGGCTGACAAGGCTTGATGCTTCTTCGTCGGGCTGTGCCGAGTTGGGCACCTGACGCCGGCTTGCCATGAAGCCCCTGTCACTGAAGATGCGGGCCATCACGTTGCTGGCGCAGCGTGAGCACAGCCGCAGCGAGTTGCGCCGCAAGCTGCTGCGCATCGCGCGGGCGCAGCGCGACGCGGCCGGCGCCGAGGCTGTAGAAGCGGCAGAGATCGAGACCGATGTCGATGAATTGCTGGTCTGGCTGCAGGCCCAGGGCTATCTCAGCGAGGAACGCTTCGTCGAGTCACGCATCCATGCCCGCGCCCAGCGCTACGGCCATCTGCGCATCCAGCAGGAGTTGGCCCAGCACGGGCTGAGCCTGAGCGCCGACAGCCAGGCACGGCTGAAGGACAGTGAATTCGAGCGCGCGCAGGCGATCTGGCAGCGCAAGTTCGGCAGCCCGGCCGAGGACGCCAACGGCCGGGCCAAGCAGACCCGTTTTCTGCTGGCGCGGGGCTTTTCGGCCGATGTCGTGCGGCAGGTTTTGCGTGCGTCACAGACCGGCTGACAGCTTCGCGACAGGCTTGCGGCGGCGCAGCATGCTACATTGCCGGACTGTGCAAAGCCTGCTCGCAGCCACAATAAGGGCCTGCGGGCCTGTTTTTGTGCGTCCGTGTTTGTCCAGCGCCCCATGTCCTTGCTCAACCCCTCCACTGCGCGCCGTCTGCTGCACCGTCGAGCTCTCGATGTGCAGGTCTATGCGCGCGACGACGGGCTCTACGAGGTCGAGGCCACGCTGAGCGACACCAAGACACGCGATGTCCCGATGGCCGGCGGCACCCGCCATGCCGGCGAGCCCATCCATGACATGCTGCTGCAACTGGTCGTCGACACCGAGTTGACGATCCACGAGGCCGGCTCGCAGACGCGCTGGATGCCTTACCCCGGCGCTTGCGACCAGCATGACGATGCCTATGCGCGCCTAGTCGGCCTGAATCTGCTGAAAGGATTCCGGCTCGGCGTCAAGGAACGCCTGGCCGGCACCCGGGGCTGCACCCATCTGACCGAGCTGTGCCAGATCCTGCCGACTGCGGTGATCCAGGCCTTTGCCGGCCTCGTGATCGACACCCGCGAGGGCGACAGCTCGGGCCAGCCGCCATTCCAGCTCGACAAATGCCATGCCCTGCGCCGCGACGGCGCGGTCGTGCGCACCCATTACCCTCGCTGGTATCGCGACGGCCAGGCAGCCTCTGCTGCCGGCGCCGCCACGTTGCCTGCGGCTTCCTCATCCTGACTTTTCCAAGAAGCGAGACCCCTATGAAGATTCACGAGTACCAGGGCAAGGAAATCCTGCGCCAGTTCGGTGTGCCGGTGCCGCGTGGCATCCCGGCCTTCACGGTGCAAGAAGCGGTGGAAGCCGCACAGAAGCTGGGCGGCCCGGTCTGGGTCGTGAAGGCGCAGATTCACGCCGGTGGCCGTGGCAAGGGTGGCGGTGTCAAGCTGGGCCGCTCGCTGGACGATGTGAAGAGCCTGGCCGAGCAGATCCTGGGCATGCAGCTGATCACGCACCAGACCGGTCCGGAAGGCCAGAAGGTCCGCCGCCTCTATATCGAAGACGGCGCCGACATCAAGAATGAGCTGTATGTCTCGCTGGTCACCGACCGCGGCACGCAGAAGGTTGCCTTCATCGCCTCCAGCGAAGGCGGCATGGACATCGAGGAAGTGGCTCACGCCACGCCCGAGAAGATCATCACCGAGATGATCGACCCGCTGACCGGCCTGACCGAAGCCCAGTCGCGCAAGATCGCCGCAGCCATTGGCCTGACCGGCGCTTCGGTGGACCAGGCCGTCGACCTGTTCGCCAAGCTCTACAAGTGCTATATGGACACCGACGCGTCGCTGGTGGAGATCAACCCGCTGAACTGCGACTCCAAGGGCAACCTGATCGCGCTGGACGCCAAGTTCAACTTCGACGCCAACGCGCTGTTCCGCCACCCCGAGATCGTCGCCTACCGCGATCTGGATGAAGAGGACCCGGCCGAAGTCGAAGCTTCGAAGTTCGACCTGGCTTACATCTCGCTGGACGGCAATATCGGCTGCCTGGTGAACGGCGCCGGTCTGGCCATGGCCACGATGGACACCATCAAGCTGTTCGGCGGCGAGCCGGCCAACTTCCTGGACGTCGGCGGTGGCGCCACGGCCGAGAAGGTCACCGAAGCCTTCAAGATCATGCTGAAGAACCCCGAGGTGAAGGGCATCCTCGTGAACATCTTCGGCGGCATCATGAAGTGCGACACCATCGCCGAAGGCGTGATCACCGCCTGCAAGGCCGTGAATCTGTCCGTGCCGCTGGTTGTGCGCATGAAGGGCACCAATGAAGAGCTGGGCAAGAAGATGCTGGCCGAATCCGGCCTGCCCATCATCGCCGCCGATTCGATGGCCGAAGCCGCGACGAAGATCGTCGCCGCCGTCGCTTAAAGCCCTTTAGGAAAGAAATCATGTCGATCTACATCAACAAAGACACCAAGGTCATCACCCAGGGCATCACGGGCAAGACCGGTCAGTTCCACACCCTGGGCTGCCAGGCCTATGCCAACGGCAAAAACGCCTTCGTCGCCGGTGTGAACCCGAAGAAGGCCGGCGAGAAGTTCTCGGACATCCCAATCTACGCCACCGTCAAGGAAGCCGCCGGCCAGACCGGCGCCACCGTGTCGGTGATCTATGTGCCGCCCGCCGGCGCCGCTGCCGCGATCTGGGAAGCCGTCGAAGCCGACCTGGACCTGGCGATCTGCATCACCGAAGGTATCCCCGTCAAGGACATGCTGGAAGTGCGCAACAAGATGAAGGCCAAGGAAGCCGCCGGTGGCAAGCGCACCCTGCTGCTGGGCCCCAACTGCCCCGGCCTGATCACGCCCGAAGAAATCAAGATCGGCATCATGCCGGGTCACATCCACCGCAAGGGCCGCATCGGCGTCGTGTCCCGTTCGGGCACGCTGACCTATGAAGCCGTGGCGCAACTGACCGAGATCGGCCTGGGCCAATCGTCGGCCGTCGGCATTGGTGGCGACCCGATCAATGGCCTGAAGCACATCGATGTGATGAAGGCCTTCAACGACGATCCGGACACCGACGCCGTCATCATGATCGGCGAAATCGGCGGCCCGGACGAGGCCGAAGCCGCCCGCTGGTGCAAGCTGAACATGAAGAAGCCGGTGGTCGGCTTCATCGCCGGCGTCACCGCCCCTCCGGGCAAGCGCATGGGCCACGCCGGCGCGCTGATCTCCGGCGGCGCTGACACGGCCGATGCCAAGCTCGCCATCATGGAAGAGTCGGGCTTCACGATCACGCGCAACCCGTCGGAAATGGCCAAGCTGCTCAAGGCACTGCTGTAAGGCCGACGCCACGGCCGCCCTCGCAAATGCGTAATTTCACGCATCGAGCCAGGGGGGCGCGGCATCGCACAATTCAGCAGCAGCCCGAGCGGCCGGACTGAGAAAAAGGGGCGACAGCCCCTTTTTCGTTTTCCGGCAGCGATCCGGCCGGCCTCGTTATAGTCGTTCACTGTTTCTGTGCCGGCCGCAGAACACCCAACAAAGCAAATACCCCTGGACATGCTCTCCAGTCCCGAGTTCTGGCTCGCCGTCGGCCAGATCATCATGATCGACATCCTGCTGGGCGGCGACAACGCGGTGGTGATCGCGCTGGCCTGCCGCAAGCTGCCCGACGCGCAGCGTCGCAAAGGCATTCTGTGGGGCACGGCCGGCGCCATCGTGCTGCGCGTCGTGCTGATCTTCTTCGCGCTGACGCTGCTGAAGCTGCCTTTCCTGAAGCTGGTCGGTGGCATCCTGCTGCTGTGGATCGGCATGAAGCTGCTGATGCCCGAGCATGACGATGAGCATGCCAATATCCAGGCCAGCGACAAGCTGTGGGCGGCCGTCAAGACCGTCATCGTGGCCGACTTCGTGATGAGCCTGGACAATGTGATCGCGATCGCCGGCGCCGCCGAAGGCGCGGGTGGCGACCACCAGATGCCGCTGGTGATCTTCGGCCTGCTGGTCTCCATTCCCATCATCGTCTGGGGCAGCCAGCTGGTGATCAAGCTGATGGACCGCTTCCCGATGGTCATCACCTTGGGCGCGATGCTGCTGGGTTGGATTGCCGGCACGATGATGGTGGGCGACCCGGCGCTGGCCAGCTGGGTGCCGACCCAGGCCGGCGACAAGCCCGGCTCGACCGAGGTGCTGCCGGCGCTGTATTACGGCTGCGGCGTGGCCGGTGCGCTGCTGGTCTTGCTGTTCGGCAAGGCCATGGCCATGCGCAGCAAGGCCGCCTGAGGCACAGGCACGATGGCAGCGCCCGGCTTCTGGAAGCGCATGCTGGGCCGCAAGGCCAAGCCGGGCAGCCCGGGCGACCCTGTCACCGGGCCCAGCACGCTGCCTAGCACCCAGCCCCAGCATTTCCAGACCGACAGCGGCGCCAGCCTCGACAGCTATGAGATCGGCCCCGAGCTAGGCCGCGGTGCGATGGCCGTCGTGCACCTGGCCACCGAGCGAGCCAGCGGCCGCCAGGTGGCCATCAAGCGGCTGGCGTTGCAGCGGGAATTCGCGGCCGAGGACCTGATCGATGTGCGCCAGCGCTTCATGCGCGAGGCCCGCGCCGCCGGCCATCTGGCCCACCCCGACATCCTGCAGGTGCTCGACGCCGGCCCGACCGGCCATGACGCCTGGATTGCGATGGAGTATGTGCAGGGTCAGGATCTGAGTCATTTCACCCGTGCGGGCGCGCTGCTGCCGGTGCGCGAGGTACTGGCGCTGGCCATAAGGCTGGCCCGCGCGCTGGCCTTCGCGCACAGCCAAGGCGTAGTGCACCGCGACATCAAACCCTCCAATGTGATGCTGGACCGCAGCAGCGGCACGCTGAAGATCATGGATTTCGGCATTGCCCGCATTGCCGATGGCAGCCGCACCCGCACCGGCCTGGTGCTGGGCACCCCCTCCTTCATGTCGCCCGAACAGCTCGCGGGGTTGCAGGTCGATGGGCGCAGCGACCTCTATTCGCTGGGCGCGCTGCTCTATCAGCTGCTGACCGGCCAGCTGCCGCATCAGTCGGACTCGATGGCCCAGCTGATGTACCAGATCGCCAACCAGGCGCCGCCGGATGTGCGCCACCACCGGCCCGAGCTGCCCGAAGCGCTGGCGCTGGTGCTGGCGCTGGCGCTGGAGAAGCGCCCCGAGCTGCGTTACCGTAGCGGCGAGCTGTTCGCCCAGGACCTGGAGACGGTGCTGGCCCAGTTGCCGGCGGCCGATCCGGCAGGCCCGCCGGGCCGCGAGGATTTCACGGCCGCCGACCCGTTCGCGCAAACATTGCGTCTGAACCCCCAGGAACCGGGGCAAAATCCCTGACCCAAGCGACACAGCCCAGCCAGCCCATGACCGTGGAGATCTTCAGCGCTACCGATGTCGGCCGCGCCCGCGACAACAACGAAGACTCGGTGGCGCTGGACCCGGCCGTGAGCCTGGCCGTGCTGGCCGACGGCATGGGGGGCTACAACGCCGGCGAGGTCGCCAGCCAGATGCTGACCTCCTTCATCACGGCCGAGCTGGGCCGCTGGCTGAAGGAAACCAGCAACAAGGCCACCGCCGCCGACGTGAAGCGGGCGATGGACATTTGTGTCGACAACGCCAACCGCGCCATCTTCAACGCGGCCAACACCAATCCGCGCTATGCCGGCATGGGCACGACCCTGGTGCTGGCCGTGTTCCGCGACGAGGGCCTGCTGCTGGGCCATGTCGGCGATTCGCGCGCCTACCGTTTGCGCAACGGCCAGCTGAGTCAGCTGACCCGCGACCATTCGCTGCTGCAGGAGCAGCTCGATGCCGGCCTGCTGACCCCAGAAGAAGCCGCCTATTCCAACAACCGCAATCTGGTAACCCGGGCGGTTGGCGTCGAGGACACGGTGATGCTGGAGCTGCATCAGCACGAGGTTCAGCCGGGCGATCTGTTCCTGCTGTGCTCGGATGGACTCTCCGATATGCTGGACGACGACGCCCTGACTCAGTTGCTCTTAAGCCACCCTTCGCTGTCGGAAGCGGCTCAAGCCTTGATTGATGCGGCCAATGACATGGGCGGCAAGGATAATATTGCGATTGTGTTGGCCCGCGCCGAGGGTCCCGCCCGGGCGACCGGCCGGACATGGTGGCCCTTCGGTCGTAAATCAGGTCGGGTCCGAATCGGCGGCTTGGAGCAGCCGGCCGGCACGCAAAACAGACAACAGGACTTGAGGTCAAGCATGGGCAAGCTGGTGGTTTCGCTCGATGGGGTGGTGATCAAGGAGGTGCAGATCACCAAGGACAAGACCACCCTGGGGCGGCGGCCTTACAACGACATCGTGATCGACAACCTGGCGGTCAGCGGTGAGCATGCCGTGCTGCAGATGGTGGGCGCCGATGTCTTCATCGAAGACCTGAACTCCACCAACGGCACCTATATCAACGGCAAGGCGATCAAGAAGCAGTTGCTCAGCAACAGCGACGTCGTCGAGATCGGCAAATACAAGATCAAGTTCCTGCTGGAAGACAGCGTGGACTACGAGAAGACCATGATCCTGAAGCCCGGCTCGGCCGTGCCCAGCGGTTTCGGTCTGCCCTCGTCCTTCGGCGCCCTGGGTTCGCCCGCCAGCACCGCGCTGCCGGCCACCATCAAGGTGCTGACCGGCGCGGCCGCCGGCCGCGAGGTCAGCCTGACCAAGGTGGTCACCACGGTCGGCAAGCCCGGCGTGCAGGTCGCCTCCATCACCAAGCGCCCGAGCGGCTATGTGTTCGCCCATGTCGAGGGCGGCGCCCGCCCCAGCGTCAACGGCATCCCCCTGGTCGGTGAATCGGTCGCGCTGAAGAGCGGCGATGTGATCGAGCTGGCCGGCACCCAGATGCAGTTCGTCCAAGCCGGCCTCTGAACCCGGCGGCTGAAACCGGCAGCCCAGGCCGGGCCCGCCGTGCAGCAAATCACGCCACCGCCCGACATCGCCACGGCCGTCCCCTGATCGGCTGAGAAACGCGAACTACGCAGCTAGGCAGGGCTGCCCGGGGCGCGTAAATTGAGACGGCGCCCACAATCTCGTGCGCCATCTCCGACTCCGACGCATGAACATACATGTCCTGGGCTGCTCCGGCGCCATTGCAGCAGGCTACAAGACCAGCGCCTTCCTGCTCGACGATGACATCCTGATCGACGCCGGCACCGGTGTCGGTGACCTCGGCCTGGACGCCCTGGCCCGCATCGACCACATCCTGGTCAGTCACTCGCACCTGGACCACATCCTGGCCATAGGCCTGCTGGCCGACACCGTGCTGCGCCTGCGCGCCCAGGCTGGCCGCCCGCCTATCCAGGTCCACGCCCTGACAGCGACGCTGGACGCGCTGCGCCAGCACATCTTCAACGGCGTGATCTGGCCCGACTTCACCCGCCTGCCCAGCGCCGAGCACCCGGTGCTGAGCCTGCATCCCTTCGAGATCGGCCAGCGCCTGAACCTGGGCGGCCGCGAGATCGAGGTGCTGAATGCCGAACACACGGTCCCGGCGGTCGGCTTTGCGGTCGACTCACCTGCCGGCTACTGGGTCTACACCGGGGATACCGGTCCCAACCCGGCCCTGTGGCAACGCCTGTCCGAGATCAAGGTCGCCCATCTGGTGATTGAAACCGCTTTTGGTGACGACGAGCGCCAACTCGCCCGCATCAGCCGCCATCTCTGCCCCACCGCACTGGGTCGCGAGCTGGCCCAGCTGGGCGGCAGCGTCGAGGTCCACATCACCCACATCAAGCCCGGCGAGATGGACGCGGTGATGAGCGAGATCGGTGCCTTGAGCAGCCCGCACAGGATCAGCGCGCTGAAGGCCGGCGACATCCTGAGCCTCTGAACCGCCCCGGCCGCCGGGCCGACTGACAAAAATGGTCAGTTCCAGGAAGCCCGAACAAAACGCGCGGCCCCGGGTGACCATACGGGTCGCTTCAAGCCCGCAAGCCCCCGAAATTCCGTGAGATCCGTCACGGCAAAGGCGATCAAAAGCCTGGCACGGCCCCTGCATTCAGGGGGAGTGTCTCTACCCCTCAATGCATTTCTTTTCTTCCCAGGAGTCCCCATCATGAGCATGAAGCGCGTCCAACAAGGTTTCACCCTGATCGAACTGATGATCGTCGTGGCGATTATTGGTATCTTGGCTGCGGTGGCGATTCCGCAGTATCGCGATTACACCGGCAAGGCACGTGTCGGCTCGACGTTGGCTCAGGTGGATGGCGTGAAGAAGGCTGTGGCGCTGTGCATCCAGACCATCGGTACCAAGACCGGCTGCTCGACAAACAGCAATGATGTGCCCGCCTTCACAGCGACCAAGGAGATCAAGTCTGTTACTGCCGCAGACGGCGATATTGAAATTGTGCTCAACAAGGGCATTCATGGCGACATCGACGATGCGACCATCAAGATGGAGTCGGCCGGAGACGGCGCCCGCATCTCTTGGAAGAACTCTTGCACCGGTTGCACAGCTGGTCCGGTCACTGACTCGATTACCAAGAATAATCCCTAATCTTGACTGCTGACCGTAGACCATTGGCTGCAGAACCACGGCGGCAGCGGTTATCGGGCAGCATCATCAGCTTGGATAGGAAAAAGGGGCTCTAGAGCCCCTTTTTCTTTGGGACAGAACAAATTGCTGGCTCGCTAGGCTTTGCGGGTCAGGAATCAGCAGCAAGGTTGAAGGCCACCTATGCAGATCGCACTGCTACTACTTTTCGTTGCCTCCGGCTTCTCTGCGCTGATCTACCAGTCAGTCTGGACCCAGTACCTAGGCCTGCTGCTCGGCCATGCCGCCTACGCTCAGACCCTGGTGCTGGTGATGTTCATGGGGGGAATGGCATTCGGCGCCTGGGCGGTCAGTCGGCTGACCGCCCGCCTGCGCAGCCTGATCGGCTGTTATGCCGCGATTGAGTTGCTGATCGGCCTGGCCGGGTTTGCTTTTCATGGACTATTCACCGGCTTTGTCGGCTTGAGCGAGACGCAGGTGCTACCGGCGCTGCAAGGCCATTGGGCGGCCAAGGCCTGGCCCTGGTTGGGCGCCGGCAGCCTGATCGCAGTACAGACCGTTCTGCTGGGCGCGACCTTTCCCCTCATTGCTGGCGGCATGCTGCGCTGGAACCGGCAGGCCATGGGCGCCACGCTGGGCGGCCTTTACTTCGCCAATGGGCTGGGTGCCGCCGCCGGTGCCCTGGCCGCCAGCTTCCTGCTGCTTCCCCTGTTCGGGCTGCCCGGCAGCCTGCAGGTGGCAGCGGGCATGAATCTGCTGCTGGCCGCAGGCACGGCGTGGATTGCCTTCAAAGCCCCTGAGCACGGCTTCGCGTCTCAGGGCGACAAGCCCGCTGCTCAGAGCGCCGATCTGCGCGGCCTGCAGCGCACGCTGTTGGCCGCCACCTTTCTCTCCAGCGCCGCATCTTTTGGCTACGAGATTGGCTGGGTGCGCATGCTCAACCAGGCGCTGGGCACCACGCTGCATGGCTTCGAGTTGATGCTCGCCGCCTTCATCTTCGGCATCGCCTGCGGTGGGCTGTGGATTCGCCACCGAGGTGATCAGATTGCCGATGTGGTGCGCTACGCAGGTTATGTGCAGGTCGCGATGGGCACTTGCGCGCTCTTGTCCGTGCCCGTGTTGGCCCGGAGCTTTGAATGGGTAGGCTGGTTGACGACGGCGCTGGCCCGGACCGACGGAGGCTATGCGCTTTACAGCATCGCCACGGCAGTCATTGCCCTGCTGGTGATGACCCCCGCCGCCTTCTTTGCGGGCATGACGCTCCCGCTGTTCACTACCGCCCTGCTCCGCCAAGGGGCGGGCGAGGCGGCCATCGGCCGTGTTTACGCCGCCAACACGATAGGTGCCATCTTCGGCGTGGTGACGGTGGTACACGTCTTGATACCGCTGATGGGAATCACGCTCAGCGTGGTGGCCGCAGCCACCATGGATGTGCTGATCGGGCTGTGGTTGCTGCGCGGGCTGAAGCAAGGAAGCTGGACATTGCCTGCCGGCGCGAGCGCGGTGGGCGCCGTAACGGTGGCAGGCCTGGTCCTGTACTTCGGGCTACCCAGTACCTTGCAACAGGCTTCGGGGGTGTTCAGAACCGGAATTTCAGACGAGACCAAGCTCGGCCAGCTCCTGTACTTCCGCGACGGATCGACCGCCACGGTCTCGGCCCGCATGTTCAGCGATCAGACCGTCATCATCTCCACCAATGGCAAGCCCGATGCGGGCCTCAGGGATTCCCAGAGCACACCAACCTCAGATGAGATCACGATGCTGATGTTGGGCATGGCACCGCTGGCCTGGCATCCGCAGCCTAAGGAGGTCGCAGTGATCGGCTGGGGTTCTGGCTTGTCCACGCACACGCTGCTGGGATCGTCGCTGGTGCAGCGGGTGGACACGATCGAGATCGAGCACGCAATGTGGGAGGGCGCCAAGACCTTCTTGCCCCTCAACGCCAGGGCCTACGAAGACCCGCGCTCCTTTCTCCGCATCGAGGATGCCCGCACATTTCTGGCTACGCACGACGGCTTGTACGATGCCATCGTCTCCGAACCGTCCAACCCCTGGGTCAGCGGTGTCGCAAGCCTGTTCACCCAGGAGTTCTATGCGCGAGTCCGTGGCAAGCTCCGTGAGGACGGTTTGCTGGTGCAGTGGATTCATGCCTATGAGATGACCGACGCGCTGCTCGCCGAAATGCTGGCGGCGCTGCTGACGGAGTTCCCGCACAGCGAGCTGCTGGTGACCAACAGCAATGACTTCATCATCCTGGCGCGCAGCAAGGTCGCGCCATCCTTAGCGGTCGAGCAAGCAAGTCGTCTGTGGGAAGCCCCCGGGCTGGCCGATGAACTGCGCCGCGTGGGCTTGAGTTCTATTGCCGATCTGCAAGTGCGGCGCGTCGGCGGTGCAGCGATGCTGCGCACTTTTGTCCGGCAGCACCAGGCAAGAGCGCATTCCGACTTCTACCCAAGCGTTGCGCTCCAGGCGCCCAAAGCACGATTCAAAAGCCAGTCTGCGCATCAGCTCCCGCAACTCGTGCTGGCCGGCTTGCCAATCCTGAATGCCTTGGAATGCCGGCGCCCCATGGAAGCTGGCGCCGAAATCACGCGAACAGAGCATTCGAGCTTGGTCCGTGCGCATCTGGACGCGCGCGCCGCGAGCCAAGCTTTCGCAGCGGACAAGGTGGTGACCGAACTGGAGAAGAGCGATCCGGTACTGGCAAGAGACATCCGCTTGCTCAGAGCTCAGCTATCCGGTGTCGTGCCCTTTCATGCGGCCACACTGCACCAGACCATGACGCATCTTGCCAATTCCACGGTGGCCCATCTGCCCAACGATGAGGCACGGCGCTTGTGGGATGAGGCGGCGTGGCTGGCCAAGCTGCCGCGCGAAGCGCCGGAGTGGTTGCGTGCCCAGGTCAGGCTTTATGCCGCTTGGCTGCGCAACGATTGGCGCGAAGTGGAACGACTGGCCGCTCTGCTTCTCGCCGAGAAAGACCCAACGCTGACGCCTCTGTTCCGGCATGGCGCCTTGGTCTATGGCAGCTTGGCGAGCATGGTGCTGGGAGGAAAAGGGGCTGCGGCTCGCTGGGACAAGCAGTTTGGCGACAGCATCCCAAAGCAATTGCCCACAAGCACAAGAGACTTCTTGAAAGCCTGGGACGGGCATGAGGCCGTGTGTGCGGCGGCCGGCTGACCGGCTAGTGCGCCCCGCCCGCCCACCTAAAACACCCCCTCCCCGCCCCCTTCGCCCGATACAGCGCCTCATCCGCGCTGGCCAGCAACGCGGCCGCAGCCGGCACCTCGTCTGGCCCGCCGGCATAGGCCGCAATCCCCATGCTGGTCGCCAGCTGTAGCGCGCCGGTGGGCAGCTCCACCGGCTCCTGCATCGCATGCAGGATCTTGCCGGCCACGAGCTCGGCCTCATCGGGCTGGTGCAGGCCCTCGAGAATCAGCACGAACTCGTCACCGCCCAGCCGCGCGACCATATCGGTGCTACGCACGCAGCGGCCTAGGCGCCGGGCGAACTCCTGCAGCACCTGATCGCCGGCCGCGTGGCCGAGGCCATCGTTGATCTGCTTGAACTTGTCGATGTCCAGGAAGATCAGGGCCAGGCACTGGGCGTTGCGCCGGCTGCGGGCCAGCGCCTCCTCCAGTCGCTCGTCGAACTGGCGCCGGTTCGGCAGCCCGGTCAGTCCATCGACGCGACTCAGGCGATCCAGATGCTGTTCGACCAGCTTGGCCGCCGTGATGTCGGTGGCCAGCGTGTAGACGCCAGCCACCGAGCCGTCCTCCAGCAGATCGGGTATGTAGTCGGCGCGCAGCAGGCGTTTGACGCCGCCCGCCTCGGCCTCGGTCTCGAAGCTGGCCCGCTCGCCATCCAGGGCCTGCTGCAGGGCCTGGCGGCGCGGCTCATAGGCCTCGGGACCGATCAGCTCGGGCAGGCGCTGGCCCAGGGCACGCGCCGGGTCGATGTCCATCCAGGGTTTGAAGGTCGCGTTCAGGAACTGCAGGCGCTGCTCGCGGTCGATATAGGAAATCAGCACCGGCAGGTTGTCGGCAATGGTGCGCAGCCGCCGCTCGCCCGCCTGCAGCTGGCGCAGCGCCTGCTGCAGTTCGGCGGTGCGCTGCTCGACGCGCTGCTCCAGCGAGGTGTTGAGTTCGGTCAGCGCAGCGTCCTGCCTGGCCTGGCGGGCCGACAGATCGGCCAGCGCCCCCGACAAGAGGGCCACCTCGCGATAGCCCCCCACCCGGGGCAGCGGCTCGTCGCCCAGGTGCCGGCGCGATGAGATCACCGCAGCCAGCCGCTCCAGCGGCGCCGACAAGCGGCGCGCCAGCAACCAGGCCAGCGGCACGGACAGGGCCACCAGCGCCAGCGCGACCATCACGATCTGGCCGCGCAGCTTCTGATAGTCGGCCAGCGCCACGCTGGTCGGCATGCGCATCAAGACGGTCCAGCCCAGGCCCGGATAGCTGCCCTGGCCGCGCGTCGCGGCGGTCACCGCGAAATAGTCGACGCCGGCATCGCTGTAGCGCTGGGCCGTGTCTATCGTGCCCATATCAAGCGCCAGCTTGCGACCCTCCAGCGCCGGGGGGCCCAGCAGCACCGTGCCGTCCTGCCCGATCACCAGGGCCTCGGCCGCATGCGACTCCATCGCGGTGTCGATCAGCTCGTTCCTGATCTGGCGCGCCCAGGTCCAGCTCAGATGCACGCCGAACACGCCCAGATAGCGGCCACGCTCGTCGCGCAAGGGCAGCGCAAAGTCGACAAAGCGCCAGGGCTCCTCCTGCTTGGGCAGCAGCTTCTCCAGCAGCACGGCGGCATGCACATCACCCACGAAGGGACCGGCCTTGCCGCCCTGCCACCAGGGTCGCTGCGCGACATTGACCCCTTCGAGCAGGCCGCCGCCGGCGGCCAGCACCCGACCCTCGGCATCGGTCACCCCCAGCCAGGCGAAATGGCCGAAGCCCAGCCGGATCTGCTCCAGCGCCCGGCGCATCGCCGGCACATCGTCGTGGCGCTGAAACAGCTCCAGCTGCGACAGCACCTTGACCTCCTGGAACTGCTGGGCCATGCCCCGGTCGAGTGCGCCACGGAAGTCCAGCGCGATCTGCCGCAACGATTCGGTGGCGCGCCGCTCGGCATGGGCGCGCGCAAAGTTCTCGATCAGCCAGACACAGCTGAGCACGGCCAGCAGCACCGCCGTCAGCACGGCGGCGGTCAGCCAGCTGCCCAGCGAGAGGCGGTCCTTGCGGGGGCGGGTCAGGTCTTGCATGGCAACATTCATGGGCTGCTTTGTAGCCGGGTCGTCGGTACACCGCAAGTCGCGAGACGGGCGCCGCGCACCAAGTCAGCGCATCGCCGACTGATCGACCACTGGCCGAACGCACCAAACTCGGGCAAGCTGCACTGCAGGCAAGCAATGCAGGCCTGGGCACAGCCCTTGCGTCTATCGCGATTCAAGCCGACGGAGTCTTTCTCAACATGCATGCGCTCACCCTTCCCGCCCCGGGCCACTATGACGAGATGCTGCTCGCCGACGGGGCCACGCGCCCCCATTACCAGGCCTTTGACCAGTGGCTGCAGGCCCAGACGCCCGAGGCCCTGGCCAAGAAGCGGGCCGAGGCCGACCTGCTGTTCCACAAGGTGGGCATCACCTTCGCCGTCTACGGCGACGAGGCCGGCGCCGAGCGCCTGATCCCTTTCGACACCGTGCCGCGCATCGTGCCGGCCAGCGAGTGGCAGATGCTGGAGGCCGGGCTGCGCCAGCGCGTCACCGCGCTGAACCGATTTCTGTGGGACATCTACCACGATCACGAGATCATCAAGGCCGGCCTGATCCCGGCCGAGCAGGTGTTCGCCAATGCCCAGTACCAGCCGGCGATGCAGGGCCTGGACCTGCCGCACGGCATCTACGCCCACATCACCGGGGTCGACCTGATACGCCACTCGGACGGCGGCTACTACGTGCTGGAAGACAATCTGCGCGTGCCCTCGGGCGTCAGCTATATGCTGGAAAACCGCAAGATGATGATGCGGCTGTTCCCCGAGCTGTTTGCGCGCTACCCCGTCGCGCCGGTGGCTCATTACCCGACCCTGCTGCTCGACACCTTGCGCCATGCGGCCGAGGTCGAGAACCCGAATGTGGTCGTGCTGACCCCCGGCCCCTTCAACAGCGCCTATTTCGAGCATGCCTTCCTGGCCCAGCAGATGGGGGTGGAGCTGGTCGAGGGTCAGGACTTGTTCGTCAAGGACGACTACCTCTATATGCGCACCACCGTGGGCCCGAAACGGGTGGACGTGATCTACCGCCGCATCGACGACGCCTTCCTCGACCCGCTGGCCTTCCGCGCCGACTCGATGCTGGGCGTGCCGGGTCTGCTCTCGGTCTACAAGCAGGGCCATCTGATCCTGGCCAATGCGATAGGCACCGGCGTGGCCGATGACAAATCGATCTACCCCTATGTGCCCGACATGATCCGCTTCTATCTGAAGGAGGAACCGATACTGCACAACGTGCCGACCTGGCAATGCCGCAAGCCGGCCGATCTGGACCATGTGCTCAAGCACATGGCCGAGCTGGTGGTCAAGGAAGTGCACGGTGCCGGCGGCTACGGCATGCTGGTGGGCCCGGCCTCGACGGCCGCCGAGGTCGATGACTTCCGCGCGCGGGTCAAGGCCAACCCGAGCAACTACATCGCCCAGCCCACGCTGTGCCTGTCGAGCTGCCCGACTTTTGTCGAGGCCGGCATCGCACCGCGCCATATCGATCTGCGGCCCTTTGTGCTGAGCGGCCGCGAGATCAGCATGGTCGCCGGCGGGCTGACGCGCGTGGCCCTGAAGCAGGGTTCGCTGGTGGTGAATTCGTCCCAAGGTGGTGGCACCAAAGACACCTGGATTCTGGAAAGCGTGGAGTCCTGATCATGCTGTCACGTACCGCCTCCCAACTCTTCTGGATGAGCCGCTATCTCGAGCGCGCCGAGAACCTGGTGCGCATGCTCGATGTGACGCACTCGCTGTCCCTGCTGCCGCAAAGCCGTGGCGCGATGACCGAGCTGGCCGCGCCGCTGGCCGTCACCGGCACGCTGGAGTCCTTCACGCAAAGCCAGTCCTCGTTGGACCCCGAGCATCTGTTCAACTTCATGGCGCTGGACCTCGCCAACCCGGCCTCGGTGCTGAGCTGCCTGAAGGGCGCGCGCGAGAACGCCCATGCGGTGCGCGGCCAGATCACCGCCGAGATGTGGGAGGCCATCAACAGCACCTGGCTGGAGGCGCGCAGCTTCCCCAAGCGCGGCATCCCCAGCGTCTCGAGCTTCTTCGACTGGGTCAAGGAGCGCTCGCACCTGTTCCGCGGCGCCACCTACGGCACCCTGCAGCGCAACGATGCCTACAACTTCATCCGCCTGGGCACCTTCATCGAGCGCGCCGACAACACCGCCCGCCTGCTCGATGTGAAGTCGCAGTTGATCGAGCCGGCCGTCGAGAGCCTGGTGCCGGTGGACGTACCGGTCGAGAGTGCGCCCGACTTCTATGCCTGGAGCGCGCTGCTGCGCTCGCTGTCGGCCTTCGAGGCCTATCACGCGGTCTATCGCGAAAGCCTGGACGGCCGCCGCGTCACCGAGCTGCTGATACTGCGGCCCGACATCCCGCGCTCGCTGCGGGCCTGCTGCGACGAGATCGTCGCGATCCTGCCGCATATCGAGGCGAAACCGGGCGCGCAGGACGCCGGCCGCGAGGTCAAGCGCCTGGCCGGCCAGCTGGCGCTGCGGCTGGAGTACGGCGCGGTCGACGAGATCCTGGACGCCGGCGTGCACCGCTGGCTGACCCAGTTCCTCGAGGAATCGGCCCAGCTCGCCAACGCGATCCGCGAAGCCTATCTGGAAGCCAACTGATGCGCCTCGCCATCAGCCATGAGACGGTCTACCGCTATGACCACCCGGTCAAGCGCAGCACCCAGTACCTGCGCCTGACGCCCACCGACGGCGCCGGCCAGCGCGTGCTGCGCTGGGTGCTGAGCCTGCCGGGCCGGGCCAGCCGGGGCAAGGACGCCTATGGCAATGTGATGCATGTGCTGAGCATGGACCGGCCGCACAGCGAGATCCGGCTGCGCGCCGAGGGCCTGGTCGACACCGTCGATGGCCCGCCCCGGCCCGACCCGCAGGACGCCTTCCCGCCCGAGCTGTTCCTGCGCGACTCGGCCCTGACCCGCGCCGATGCGGCGCTGCGCGCCTTCGCCCAGGCCCATGCCGGCGGCGTCGCCGCCGACACCCGCGACGGCCTGCTGGCGCTGATGCAGGCGCTGGGTGTGCAGATGCCCTACACCCCCGGCTTCACCGATGCCGCCACGCCAGCTGCCGAGGCTTTCGAGCGCCGGCTGGGCGTCTGCCAGGACCATGCCCAGGTGTTTGCCACCTGCGCGCGGCTGCTGGGCGTGCCGGTGCGCTATGTCTCCGGCTATCTGGCCACCGACGACCACCATGTCGCCAGTCATGCCTGGGCCGAGGCGCGGCTGACCGAGGGCTGGCTGGGCTTCGACGTCAGCAACCAGTGCCTGGCCGACGGCCGCTATGTGAAGCTGGCCATCGGTGCCGACTATCTGGACGCCTGCCCGGTGCGCGGCATGCGCCTGGGCGGCGGCGGGGAGGCGATGCAGGCCCAGGTGCAGGTGACGCTGACGCCGCCGGCTCAGTAGTGCGGCGGCAGCTCGTCGCGCAGGCTGCGAAAGCCCACGCTCTCGGCCGGCGCCGTGGCGCGCTCGCGCAACGCGGCCAGCTCGTGCAGCAGCGCATCGATCTGCTGCTGCTGGCGGATCACGGTCTGGTTCAGGTGGTCGACCAGGTCTTCGGTGAAGCTGGCCTTGATTTCCAGATCGGTGAGGCGTTGCTCGGTGTCTTGGGCTTTGTCCATCGCGATATTGGACCTCAAGCCAGCCCCTCGCTCACCACTGCGTGGTCGGCAGGGTCGCCAGCCCGGTCCAGCGCTTGATCATCGCGGCCAGCTGGGCACGGTTGACCGGCTTGGTCATGAAGTCGTTCATGCCGGCCTGCAGGCAGCGCTCGCGGTCGCTGGCCAGCGCATCGGCGGTCAGCGCGACGATGGGGGTGCGACGGCTGCCGTCCTGCTCAGTGGCGCGGATGCGCTGGGTGGCCTCGTAGCCGTCCATCTGCGGCATATGGCAGTCCATGAAGATGATGTCGTACTGCCCCTTGCGCGCCACCGCCTGGGCGGCCTGGCCGTCATTGACCACATCGACCTGGCAGCCCAGCATCTTCAGCATGCCCTCGACCACCATCTGATTGACCGGGTCGTCCTCGGCCACCAGCACATTGACCGTCACCGCCTCCTGGGCCGGCTCCAGCGGCGCGGCCACCGTGACGGCCTCCTCGCCGGCGACCTGCAGCGGCAGGTCGATCCAGAAGTGCGAGCCCTGGCCCACATCGCTGTCGACATTGACCTGGCCGCCCATCAGCTCGGTCAGCTCCTTGACGATGGCCAGCCCCAGGCCGCCGCCGCCGTGGCGCCGGGTGCTGGAGCTGTCGACCTGGGTGAAGGTGTCGAAGATGGTCTCCAGCTGCGAGGCCGGGATGCCGATGCCGGTATCGCGCACCGAGAAGCGCACGCGCAGCGGCTGCGCCTCCAGCACCAGCACCTCCAGGCGCACGCTGCCCCGGTCGGTGAACTTGACCGCGTTGTGCAGCAGATTCACCAGCAGCTGGCGCAGGCGTGTAGCGTCGGCCAGCACCCGGGGCGGCAGCTTGACCGAGGCATGGGCCGTCAGCGTGACCGGCTTGTCGCGCGTCGTCGCCATCACCAGCTCCAGCGCCTCGCCCACCAGGGCGCGCAGGTCCAGCACCACCGGTCGCAGCTCCAGCTTGCCGGCCTCGATGCGCGACAGGTCCAGCACATCGTCGATCAGGCCCAGCAAGGCGGTGGCCGAATGGTGGGCGGTCTGCACATAGCGCTGCTGGATCGGAGTCAGCGTCGTGCCCATCAGCAGCTCGGCCGCGCCGAGGATGCCGTTCATCGGCGTGCGGATCTCATGGCTGGTGGCCGCCAGGAACTGCGACTTGGCCTGGTTGGCCTGCTCGGCCTGGCGCCGCGCCGCGTCCAGCTCTATGGTCTGCAGTTCCAGCGCATGGGCTTTCTGCTCCAGCTGCTCGACCAGCAGATGGGCGGTGCGCACCGCCTCGCGGGCCCGCCGGCGCAGCCGCTCCATCACCAGACCGGTGGCGGCCAGATAGACGCCCAGCAGATACATCGAGGCGGCAATGCCCAGGCGCTCGTTCCACAGGGCCCGGGCCGGGTCCAGCGCGGCGATGCCCAGCCCGTAGGCCAGATAGGCCCGCGTGATCACATGGCCGAAATAGACGGCGCGCCTGAAGCCGAAGCCGATCTGGTCGACCACCCGCACCAGCATGAAGTAGGCAAAGAACAGCTGCCCCTGCTCCAGCAAATAGAGCGTCGGCAGCCAGGCCAGCACATCAAGATTGAAGAAGACCAGGCTCAGATCGACCCGCCCGCTGCGCCCCCAGCCCAGGCGCAGCGCCAGCCAGCCGAGCAGCGCATAGCCCATATTGAAGGCCATCAGCACCATCAGCTCGGGCCGGGCCAGCCCGCCGCCGGGCATATTGTGCAGCGCGATCACGCTGAGGATCGCGAAGCCCAGCAATCTCAGTGCCGGAATCTGCTGGGTATACAGCCGACGTGCCCGCGCCGCCTTGCGCTGGGCGAGCAGGCCCGCATCCAGCGTAAAGCCGGTGTCACGGTCGAGCACTGCTGCTGTCTTGCTGTCCACAAAGCCCTCGTTGCAAAAGCCGCGCCAAAACGACGGGCTTCGCAGAATACCCGGGCAATCCCTAGGCTGCTGTACTGTTGCCGACGTTTACATCTGGGCCGGCGGGCGCGTGGCGCCCCCTGGCAGTGCCGCTCGGCAGGGTGTCAGGGGGCGCTGTTGTCACCGGCCCTCCCTAGAGTGCAGCGCTCTGCCCACTCTGGAGTCACCCCCATGCGAATCCCTTTTCACGCCGGCCTGCTGGCCCTGGCGCTGCTCGCCGCCACCACCCTGCCGGCCCAGGCCACGTCGCTGAAGACCCTGAACGGCCAGGCACCTCTGGTCATCGCCCATCGCGGCGCCAGCGGCTACCTGCCCGAGCACACACTAGCCGGCTATGAGCTGGCGATCAAAATGGGGGCTGACTATATCGAGCCCGATCTGCAGCTGACCAAAGACGGCCATCTGGTCGCGATGCACGACGCCACGCTGAACCGCACCACCGATGTCGCCACCGTGCTGGGCCGCCGCAACAACGGCTACCGGGTCGCCGACTACACACTGGCCGAGATCAAGCAGCTGACCGTCAAGCCCACCGGCACCGGCAAGACCAGCTATCCCGGCTTCACACCCAGCTCGGCCGACCCGCTGCGCGTGCCGACCTTCGACGAAGTGATCCAGCTGGCCCAATCGCAGAGCGCGCTGACCGGCCGCACCGTGGGTCTGTACCCCGAGGCCAAGATCGCCGACCCGCTGATGGAAGACAAGATCCTGGCGACGCTGGCCCAGTACGGCTATGGCAAGTCCAGCGACGCGGTCTTCATCCAGTCCTTCAGCCTGGACACGATGAAGAACATCCGCGCCAAGCAGCAAAGCCTGGGCATGAGTCTGCAGCAGGTCTTTCTCGGCAACTCGGCCAGCAGCTCGTTTGCCGACATCGCCCGGTACGTCAACGGCATCGGCCCGTCGATCAATGCCAGCGGCGCCAATGCCGTGACCGAGTCCTATATCCAGGCCGCCCATGCGGCCGGCCTGCTGGTGCATGGCTACACCTTCGCCCAGGCC
Source organism: Paucibacter sp. XJ19-41 (assembly GCF_028462495.1). Lineage (NCBI taxonomy): Bacteria > Pseudomonadati > Pseudomonadota > Betaproteobacteria > Burkholderiales > Sphaerotilaceae > Roseateles > Paucibacter sp. XJ19-41. The sequence goes on along the minus strand of NZ_JAQOWX010000036.1, from coordinate 1,985 downwards.
AATGCCGAGCTGGCGGCCGCGCAGTACGACAAGTACTTCGGCTGGGGCATGGATGGCGTGTTCAGCAACTACAGCGATCTGGCCGTGAGCGCCCGCAACGAGCTGATGGCCGCCGTGCCCGAACCGAGCAGCTATGCGCTGATGCTGGGTGGCATCGCGCTGCTGGGCTGGGTCGCCCGTCGACGCCAGGCCTAAACTGGCCCCAGCACCCGCATCGAGTAGTCGACCGCCTTCACATCCTTGGTGAGGCGGCCGATCGAGATGCGGTCGACGCCGGTGGCAGCGATCCAGCGCAGCTGGTCAAGCTCGACCCCGCCCGAGACTTCCAGCAGCGCCCGGCCGGCCGTCACGGCCACCGCCTCGCGCATCATCGCCTCGCTGAAATTGTCCAGCAGCACGCTGAGCGCACCGGCGCCCAGCGCCTCCTGCAGCTCAGCGATGCTCTCGACCTCGACCTGGATGTCCACGCCCGCGTTCAGCGCCTGGGCCGCACGCAGCGCCGCTGCGACACCGCCGGCCGCCGCGATATGGTTTTCCTTGATCAGAATGCCGGCATAGAGGGCCAGGCGCTGGTTCGCGCCGCCGCCGATGCGCACCGCATACTTCTGCGCCAGGCGCAGGCCCGGCAGGGTCTTGCGCGTATCCAGCACCGCGCAGCCGCGTGGATTGGTGCTGGCGCCGGCGATCGCGTCGACATGGGCACGGGTCAGGGTCGCCGTGCCCGACAGCAGCTGCAGAAAGTTCATTGCCGGCCGCTCGGCCGACCGCAGGGCCCGGCCGGCGGCCGCGATCTCGCCGAGCACGGTGTCGGCGCTCATGCGCGCACCTTCCTCATAAAGCCACTCGATGCGGGCCGTCGCATCGAGCGCGGCGAACACCCCGTCGAACCAGGGGCGCCCGCACAGCACCGCAGTCTCGCGCACCCGCAGCTGGGCCTTGACGCGGCGACCGGCCGGCACCAGCCGGGCGGTCCAGTCGCAGACCCCGATGTCTTCCATCAGCGCCTCGCGGATATTGCGCTCGCGGGCTTCGTCCAGGCTCTCGTTGTGATCGAACATCGCTCAGTCGGGGTCTTTGATCGTGAGGCTCAGATTATCCAGGCCCTCGATCACGCCGGTGATCACATCGCCGGGCTTGACCGCGCCGACGCCCTCGGGCGTGCCGGTGTAGATCAGATCGCCCGGGCCCAGGTGGTAGTACTGCGACAGATTGGCGACGATCTCGGGCACGCTCCAGATCATGTCCGACAGATCGCCGCGCTGCTTCTCGACGCCATTGACCGCCAGCGTGATCGCGCCGGCCTTCGGGTGGCCGATCTCGCTGGCCGGCACCAGCTCGGTGATCACGGCCGAGTTCTCGAAGCCCTTGCCGATGTCCCAGGGCCGGCCATTGGCCTTGGCCGCGTTCTGCAGATCGCGGCGCGTCATGTCCAGGCCGGCGGCATAGCCCCAGATGGCCGCTTCGGCGGCCTCGGGTGCCACCTTGAAGACCGGCGCGCCGATCGCGATCACCAGTTCCATCTCGTAATGGAAATTGCTGGTGCCGGGCGGATAGGCGATGCTGGCGCCGGACGGCACCAGGGCATTGGCCGGCTTGCTGAAATAGAACGGCGGTTCGCGATCCGGGTCGCTGCCCATCTCGCGGGCATGGGCGGCGTAATTGCGGCCGACGCAGAAGATGCGGGCGACGGCATAGCGCTGGCGGCTGCCGCGCACGGCGACACTGGGCTGGGCCTCGGGAGCGAAAACATAGTCGGTCATGATGGGCGGGACGATGCTGTGGATGGCGCAGCATAGCCAAGTCGACGGGGAGCCGGGTTGCGGGCTTTGCGTAGTCGGGCAGCGCCCGTGCGCATCCCGGCTACCATCGCGCCCAATGCTGATGTCGAAGTCCCTGCCCGCCCTCGTGCTGCTGGCCCTGCTGGTCGGCTGCGCCAGCCGCGCGCCCGCCCCCAGTACCGCGCCGGCCCCGCGACCGACGCCGCC
>NZ_JAQOWX010000035.1:3497-43973 GCF_028462495.1 Paucibacter sp. XJ19-41 | reverse complement strand
CGGCGGCGCTGCGGGCGCACTGGCCGGAGGCGGCGCCGGCGCTCGCGAGTTCTTCCGCGCCCGCCGAAAGTCCGGCCCTGCTCGTGCGCGGCCGGGACGGCCAGAGGCTGCTGCTGAGCCTGATGGGCCGGATTGCCGAGCTGGCCGCCGCGCCCGAAGGCGAGGCCAAGCTGAGGCCGGTGCTGCGCCGCCGTCTGCAGCGCTGGAGCGAGGCGGTGCGTGCCGATGCGAAACGCTTTGCCGCTTTGGACGAGGCGCAGCGTCACCGCCTGCGCAAGCGCATCAAGCGCCTGCGCTACGGGCTGGAGTTCAGCGCCGGCCTGTTCGAGTCCAAGGAGCTGAAGCGCTGGTCACGCGGTCTGGCCGCCGCGCAGGAGGCACTGGGCGAACTCAACGACTTGGCGCTGGCCTTGCGGCAAGGTGCCGGCGATGACGACCGGAGCTTCTTCGCGCTGGGCTGGTTGCAGGCCCGCCATGATCAGCGCCTGCGCGAGCTAGCCTCGCTGATGCGCAAGCTGGCGAAGCAGGGCTGAGGGCGATGGACCGCTTGCAGGCCATGCAGGTCTTTGTCGAGGTGGTGGACCGCGGCAGCCTGACGGCGGCCGCCGAGGCGCTGGACATCTCGCGGGCCATGGCCTCGCGCCATTTGGAGGCGCTGGAGCAATGGCTGGGCGCGCGGCTGATGCAGCGCAGCACCCGGCGCCTGAGCCTGACCGATGCCGGGCTGGAGGCGCTGCCGCGCTGCCGCCAGATGGTTGAGCTGGCCGAGGAGGCGCGCGAGGTGGCCGGTGCGCGCCACCAAAGCGTCAGCGGCCGGCTGCGCATCACCGCCAGCATGTCCTTCGCCCAGCAGCACCTGGCCCCGGCGGTGGCGGTGTTCCTGCAGCAGCATCCGCAGACCCAGATCGAACTGCTGGCCTCCGAGCATGCGGTCAATCTGGTCGAGGACCGCATCGACTTGGCGCTGCGCATTACCAACCAGCTTGACCCGGCCCTGATCGCGCGGCGCCTTAGCGTGTGCCGCTCGGTGGTCTGCGCAGCGCCGGCCTATCTGGCGCGGCGCGGCACACCGGCGGAGCCGGCCGAGCTGGCCCAGCACGATGTCGCCGGCCATGCCCGCTTTGGCAGCGACGAGTGGCGCCTGCAGCGCGGCGCCGAGCGCGTCAGCCTGGCGCTGCCGCCGCCGCGCTTGCGCGCCAACGAGGCCATGGTCTTGCTGCAGGCGGTGCTGGCCGGCGCTGGCATCGGCCTGCTGCCCACCTATCTGGCCGGCCCGCTGCTGGCCAGCGGCGCGCTGCAGCGCCTGTTGCCCGGCTGGGAGCCTGACGAGCTGGGCATCCACGCGGTCTACACCAGCCGCCGCCACCAGCCGCTGCTGCTGCGGACCTTTGTCGATTTCCTGGCCGGGCAATTCGATGCCCAGCGGCCTTACTGGGATCAGCCCTGAGGGCTCAGGGCGAGGCGCAGGCCTCGATAGGCGCCGAGGCCTGCTGTGCTGCACGAAGACCGCCGCCTCCTCGCGCCCTTGGGTGGCGCAGGATTTCGGTACTGCTTCACGCCCATCCCCCCTCGTGGCGATTGACCGAGGAGCCACCCCACAACTTCAATCAAGGAGGCCGCTCAAGTCGACCACCAGCCTTTCACCAACCACCCCTCCCGCCATGACGACAACCCCGCTTGTTCTGCACGCATCGGTCTTGGTCGCTGCCGCGCTGCTGCCCCTGGCCGATGCCTGGAGCCAGAGCGTCTACAAGTGCACGGTCGACGGCAAGGCGAGCTACCAGACCCTGCCTTGCGCCGGTCAGGGCCAGCCCTTGACCATTGCGCCCGGACCGACCGAACAGGACCAGAAGGAAGCGAAGGCGCGAGCCGATGCCGAGAAGGCTCGCCTGGGCAGCTTCGGCGATGCGTCGACGCGGGGCGGGCAGTGGCAGCCGGTGGGCCAGCAGGCCGACTGCGCCCAGCTCAACAAGGCGCGCGGCGACGCCTTCGGGCAACGCAATGCGGCCGTGCGGAGCAGTCGCCAGAGCAATATCGACAACTCCGGCGCCGTGGGGCGCAGCCATGACCGCATCATCGCCATCGAGAGTCGGATGATGCAAGGCGGTTGCCGCCCCAACTGATGGATTCGTCGGGTCAGCGCGCGGACGGCTGGCTACAAAGACGCGCTCGGCAGCAGGCCGGTCAGTTTGGCGTCGCCATAGCAGCGCAGCACCTGCGAGATCACCACCTGGTAGCCGGCCAGCCACTGCGCCTGCGCGGCCTTGGCCTCCAGATGGCTGGGGTGTTGCATCAGCTGCTGCAAGGCCTCCAGCGTCTCCCAGTAATAGACATTGGAGACCAGACCGGTGTCGGCATTGCTCCAGCTCTCCTCGCCGAGATAGCCGGGGATGGTCTTGGCATGGGCCGCGATCTGCTGGTCCAGACGATGAAAGGCCTCGTCGAACTGCTGGGTCGCGAAGATGAAGGTGGAGGAGTACATCGAGATCCTGCGCCGCCGGTCGTGGGGAAAGGAGCGCGATTATGTGGCCTGCGGGCCGCGCTCAGGGCAGGCGGTAGCTCAGCTCGTAATGGTGGACGCCGCCTTCGATGCGCAGCCGCAGCTCGCCGCTGATGCCGGCCAGCTCGCCCAGGCCCGAACCGGGCACGATGGCGATGCGCAGGTCCTGCCGCTCACCGCTCATCAGGCCCAGATGGGCCAGCGCGAAACTGCCGGCGCGGCCATCCAGCGTGCCGCTGAAGGACTCCAGCGCGGTATAGGCCGCTTCGCCCGCCTGCGGCTGGCCGGCCGCCAGCATCTCGCCCAGCGCCTGGCCCTGCAGCCCGCCCTCGTACTGCTTGTCCAGCGAGCGGCGCGACAGGGGTGCCGCGCCGGGCGGTGCGTTCATCGCTTCGGGCGGGCCGATCTTGACTTTGAATTGGCCGAGGGCGAGTTGGGCCGGGGCGGCGGGTTGGCTCATGTGGGGACTCCGAGAAAGCGCCTGCTGCGGCATTGTTGAATGGCAACGCTGGCTTGTATCAGACGGCGTCCGTCAGGAAAAGCGCCAAGGGCTTGAGCAGTTCCGGCGCCAGCGGCATGGAGGGGTCGCTATAGGAGGCCCTCTGTCTAGATGGATCAGCCGGCACCGCCTTCAGCACATGATTCATGCCCTCGATCAGATGCAGCGCGCTGCCGGGCCGGGCGGCGGCCAGTCGCTTGGCGTCGTCGACCGCGACCTGGATGTCGGTCGTGCCCTGGACCACTGCCACCGGGATGGTCAGCCTGGCGATCTCGCGCGCCGGGTCGACGCGGAACCAGCTGATCAGATAGGGCTGGACCGAAGGCCGGTACAGCGCGGCCAGCGGTGGTGGCACGTCGGCAACCGTGTCGCCGCGCTGCAAGGCCTGCAGGATCTGTTCATTGCGTTCGATCAGCGCTGACGGCAGCTTGCCTTCCAGCTGAGCGCGCAAGGCCTCGGCCGCCGGCCGACCGGGGCCTGCCAGCGAGACATAGGCCTTGGCCTTGCCGCGCTGCGCGGCCAGCAGGCCCAGGGTAGCGCCCTCGCTGTGGCCGATGATGGCCACGCCCGAGAAGCGTGTGTCGCGGGCCAGCAATTCAACCCAGGCGGTCGCGTCATCAGCGTAGTGCTCGAAGCGAAGCTCGGCCTCGGTCGTCATCGCCGCAGCGCTCGCCCCGACGCCACGCTTGTCGTAGCGCAGGCTGGCAATGCCGGCCTGGGCCAGACCCTGGGCCAGCAGCTTCAGGCTGTCGTTCCTGCCAGGCAGACCGGCACTGTTGCCGTCGCGGTCGGTCGGCCCGGAGCCTGCAATGATCAGCGCGACCAGAGGCTTGTGGGCTTGGGCCGGGCGCAGCAGGCTGCCATGCAGGCGCTGTGCACCGCGCTCTAGGGTCAGGTCTTGCTCCAACAGCTCGATAGGTGCTGCACGGGTCGCTATGGCGCCGAGCAGCGCTGGTGCGGCCAGCAAGCCCAGGCAGTGGCGCCGCTGCATCTCAGGCACCCTGCGGCGCTGCCGGCAACGCGGGCGCCTGCGGCTGCAGCATCCCGGCCAGGCTTTGCGCCATGCCGGTGATGCCCTCGTTATTGAGTCCGGCGTCCTTCATCACCGCGTCGACGATGGGCTTGGCGATCTGGTACTGCAGGGCCGAGTTCATGACCTGCTCGGGGAAGGTGGCGCCATTGGCGCTGCCGACTTCGTTGGCTGCACCCGGCATGCCCCCGTTCATGCCATTGACCTGGAAGATCCGGATCGAGTCGATCTTCTCCATCGGCCGCACCGCCTGCTCGATCACCGCCGGCAGCTGCTGCAGCAAGAGGGTGCGCACCTGCAGATCGATCTGCGCGGCCGACAGGGTGTTCAGTGCCTCGTTGATGGCGCGGCGGCCTTCGGCCTCGGCGATGGCGGCGGCCTGCTTGGCCTTGGCCTCGATGGTGATGGCTTCGGCGCGGTCCAGCGCGGCCTCCTTCTCGGCCGAGGCCGAGACCTTGACCGCAATGGCCAGCTGTTCGGCTTCCTTGCTGGCCTCGATCAGCTGGATGCTGCGCTCGCGCTCGGCCACCGCGACCTGGCGGGCGGTGTTGACGCCTTCCTCGGCCTTGACCGCGTCGGCGCGCGCCTGGTTGGCCAGCGCATCGGCGACCGACTGCTCGGTGCTCTTGTTGGCGATGGCGATCTGCATCTCCTGGCGCGCGATCTCGACCTGCTTCTTCTGCTCGGCGCGCAGCATCTCGGTCTTGCGCTCCAGCTCGATCTCGCGGGTTTGCACGACCAGATTCTTCTCGATCTCGGCACTCTTGATCTCACGCTCGGCCTCGATCTTCTTCTGGCCCACCTGGCGCTCGGCTTCGATCTTGGCGGCTTCGGCCTCACGGCTGCGCTCGGCCTGCTGAGTGGCGATCTGGGCCATCTGCTCGGCGCGGGCGGTCTCGACCTGGCGCTGCTGGGTCAGCGTGGCGAACTCCTGGTCCTGCTCGATGGTCAGCTTCTGGCGCTGCGCTTCCAGGTTCTTGGTGCGCACCTGCATCTCGGTTTCCTGCTCGACATCGTTGCGCTGCTTGCGGCGCGCCTCGGTCTGCTCGGTCAGCCGGGTCAGACCCTCGGCGTCGAAGGCATTGTTGGGGTTGAAGAACTGCTTGTCGGTCTGGTCCAGGCTGGTCAGCGAGACGGACTCCAGCTCCAGGCCGTTCTTCTCCAGATCCTCGGCCACCGCGTTCTGCACCGCCTGCACGAAGTCGCGGCGCTTGTCCTGCAGCTCCTGGATGGTCATGGTCGCTGCGGTGGCGCGCAGCGCGTCGACGAACTTGTCCTCGACCAGGCTTTTCAGCGCCTCCGGGGCCAGGGTGCGGGTGCCCAGGGTCTGGGCCGCCGTGCTGACGGCCTCGGCGGTCTGCTGCACGCGCACGAAGAAGGCGGCCGTCACATCCACACGCATGCGGTCCTTGGTGATCAGGCTTTCGCGCTCGCGGCGCATCACCTCGAGCTTGAGCGTGTTCATGTTCACCAGCACGCGCTCATGGAAGACCGGCAGCACGATGGCGCCACCGTCCATGATGACTTTCTGGCCACCCAGGCCGGTGCGCACAAAGGCGGTCTCCTTGGTGGAGCGCTTGTACAGGCGCGCAAACACAATGCCTATGGTCAGCAGACCCAGCAGCGCGACGCCGGCAATCATGCCCATCTCGATCAGGTTGTCCATCTTCTTTCCCTTCCTCCTTGAATGAATGCGTTTGTGTTCAGCGCTCGACCAGGCCTGGATGCGGGTTGCGTATCACCCGGTAGATCGCGCCGCTCTTGCTGACCAGCAGCACCTGGGCGCCTTCCTCGAAGACCTCGTCGGCCAGATCGGGCTCGACCAGCAGATAGTGGTTGCGGCCATGCTCGTCGCGCACCCGGGCCTGGGCCGCCAGGCCCTGCCGGGCATGGCCGGCATAGACGGTGCCGACGCGTCCCAGCAGGGTCTGCGCGCTGACTGCCGTGCTCTCGTCGCGCGGGATGATGTGGGCCACCAGCGCACCCAGGCCGCGCACCGTGGCCAGGCCGGCCGGCACGGCGGCCAGCCCGGCGAGCCAGGCCGGCAGGTAGTGGCCGACCAGGCCACGGCAGACCAGCTGCAGGCTGTAGCCGAACAGCGCATAGCCGGTCAGGAACAGCAGCAGCAAGACCAGCGAGGGCACCCGACCCAGATGCAGCCAGCCCAGCACCCGGTCCAGCGCGCTCTCGTGGCCGGCCTCGGGCAGCCAGTCGTCCAGCCAGTTGCTGGGGCTCAGCGAGATCATCATGCCCAGGCCTTCGAGCAGCGCGATGCCGACGATCAGCGCGAAGGCGATGCCGAAGGGCAGGTTCTCGGGCGTCGTGAACAGGCTCATGACGCTCAGCTGCCTTGTTTGAGCTGGGCCAGGCGGGCCTCGATCTGGGTCTGGCGCACCAGGTCCTCCAGCGACTGCAGCTGGCCGGCCTGCTCCAGCTGCACGGCGCGTGCCGGGCCGGCGAGGCCGGTCTGGCGCTCGTAGACCCGATCGAAGGCGCCGGTGGCGCCGGCGATGCGGGCCTCGATAGCGCCGGCCGGCTTGTTGACGCCGGCCGCTGGCGCTGCGCTGCTGCCGGCACGGCTCTGGCGGAACTGGCCCAGCGCCGCCTCCATCTCGCGCCGCTTGGCCAGCAGGGCGTCGACATAGCCGCGATGCTCGCCTTCCTGGCGGGCCAGCTCGGCAAGGCTTCTCTCCAGCAGCGGCAGCTGGGTCTCGATATCGAGCTGGCGGCCGACGGCGGCACGCGCCAGTTCCTCGCGCTGCTGGCCCAGTGCCAACTCGATCTGGCCCCTCAGCGCCTCATGCTGCTTGTTCAGCTCGGCATGGCGCTGCTGGGCCAGGTGGCGGTTGGCGGCATGCACGCCCAGCTCGTGGCGCACCTCGCCGACGACGCCGTCCAGCTCGCGCAGCGCCTGCTCCATCATCGCCTCGGGCGCGCGGTCCTCGATGCGGTCGAGCAGGGCATGCACGCCGCCGGCCATCACGCGACCGACGCGGTTCTTCAGAGTCTCAGCCATGGTGTTGGGCTCCTTTCAAGAGAGTGATGGCCTGGGCCAGTTGCAAAGTGGTGGGCAGATGCTTGTGCACCACCTGGGGATCGAAGGCGCTGGCCTCGGCCGTCGTGGCCTGGCGCAGCAGGGACTCGGTCAGCGCGAAGCTGCGGCGCAGCAGCGCGTCCTCCAGCTGGGCGGCTGCGGCCGGGTTGTCCGGCTGGGCGCTGATCAAGAGGGCCATCGTGTGGCAGCTGTGGTCCAGCACCTGCTGCAGCACCTCGGAATGGCGGCCCTCGGCCAGCTCCAGCCGCGCCAGCGAGTCGCGCAGCCGCGCCACCAGATCGCGGCACCAGGACAGCGCGGCCACATGGTCAAAGGCGCCGTCATGCTGGCGCTTGAGCTGGCCCAGCAGCACGCGCAGCTTGTCGCTGTTGGTGGTGGCGCCGTCCACCTGCAGCTGGGCCAGCCACAGATACAGATCGCTGGGAATCCGGGCCGACAGCGGCTCCATGCTGGTGCTGGCACTCATGAACTGCCTCTCGGGTTGATGCGTTGAAATCAAATGTATTCGTTTGAATTCGATGCATCCATCACCCCGAAGGGGGAGACGCGGAACACGATTGCGGCACCTCGGCCCGCAAAACGAAAAAACGGCCCTTAGGCCGTTTTTTCGTGAGGCGTTGTCTCGCCTGCGGCTTACTTGAAGTCGCCCGCGAACACGATCTGGAAGTCTTCCAGCTTGAAGTACTTGCGCAGCGCCGCGTTGACCTGGTCCAGGTTCAGCGCGGTGATGGCGTCGTCGACCTGCTGGCTCTTGGCCATGGTGCGGCCCAGATAGAGGTTGCCGGCCAGCGCGCGGGTCAGGCCGGGGTCCTGGGCGCGGCCCAGGCGGCGCTGCGAGAGCATGGCTTTCTTGGCGCTTTCAAGCTCGGCGGCGCTGAAGCCGTCCTTCAAGGCGCGCGCCACTTCCTCGCGCAGCGCGGTCTCGACCTTGGTGCGGTTGCTCGGCGCGAAGATGGCGCCGATATTCCAGGGCGAGGTCAGATCGATCTGGCTCCAGGCCAGGAAGGACCAGACGCCGTAGCTCAGGCCGTCCTTCTCGCGGATGCGGGTCCACAGCCGCGAATCCTGGCCGCCACCGAACAGATAGTTGGCCACCGAGACCGCCGCGTAGTCGGCGTGGTCGTCGTTCAGCGCTAGCGGCATGCGGGCGGCCAGCACGGCGTTTTGCTTGTCGGGCGTGGCCAGCAGCTGCAGCTTGCCGGGCGCGCCGGCGCTGGGCGTCGCGATGCGCTGGTAGGGCGCGGCAGCCTTCCAGTCGCCCAGGGCCTTGGCCAGCGCCGTCTTCAGCGCTGCGGCATCGAAGTCGCCGACCGCGCTGAACTGGGCCTGGGCCGCGCCGTAGAAGCGCTGGTGGAACTCGCGCAGCTGCTCGATCTTGACGGCCTTGGTGTCGGCCTCGATCTCGTCGAAGCTGCGGCTGTGGCGCACATCGCCGCGCGGGTAGGGGTTGATGGCCAGGGCCAGCGCGTTCTCGGCCACCGCCTCGGGCTCGGCGCGCTGCGCCTGCAGGCCCGACAGGGCCTGGGCACGCACCTCCTCCAGCGCTTCCGGTGCCAGCGCCGGGCGGCGCAGCATCTCGGCGATCAGCGCGGCGGCCTCGACCGCATGCTCGCGCTTGGTGACCCAGGCGATGCTGACCGAATCGGCCGCCGGCATCACGCGCAGCTCCACCTTCAGCGCGTCGAGCCGGTCGCGCAGCTGCTGGCGGCTCAGGGTCTGCGTGCCCTTGTCGAGCAGGGCGCCGGTGGCCTCGGCCACCGGGCGCAGGCCCTTCAGGCTGTCGGCGTCGCCCCAGCGCAGCGTGATGCTGGCATTGACGGTGCCGCCGCGCGTGGGCTTGGGTAGCAGGGCCAGCTTCATGCCGTTGGCGAGCTGGTGGGTCTGGGTCAGCTTGTCGATATTGGCCGGGGTCGCATCGAAAGCGGCCACGGCGGCTTCGGCGGCAGCCGGCTTGAAGGCCTTCATCTCGGCGGCCACATCGACCTTGGCCGGGGCCGGTGCGCGCAGCGGCTTGTCGGTCGGGATGTAGTGGGCCAGCGTGCGGTTGGCCTGGATCAGGCGCTCGTTGGCCACCCGCTGCACATCGGCCAGCTGGGCGGCCTTGATGCGGTCGCGCAGCAGGAAGAACAGGCGCCAGTCACCCTGGCTGATGGTTTCGGACAAGGCGGTGCCGACCTGCTCGGGATCGGCAAACTGCTGCTCCCAGCGGTTCAGCCAGCGCTGCTGGGCGCGCTTGAGTTCGTCGGCGCTGATCGGCGTCTTGCCCAGGCCTTCGACGACGGCCAGCATCTCGCGGCTGAGCGCGTCCAGATCGGCGCCCGGGGCCAGGTCGGCGCCAATCATCGTGAAACCCGGCTCGGCCAGCGGCGCGCTGAAGGCGCTGACCGAGGCGGCGGTCTTGCTGCTCTCGACCAGCTGCTTGTGCAGGCGGCCGGCCGGCGGCTCGGTCAGGATCAGGTTCAGCAGCTCGACGGCCGCATAGTCCGGGTGCGGGCCGGGCGGCACATGGTAGGCCACGTTGGCGCTGGCGACGCCGCCGTTGCGGCGCACTATCACCATGCGTTCTCCGTCCTGCACCGGGTCCAGGGTGTAGAGCTTGGGCAGCTGGCGCTTGGGTGCAGGGATCTTGCCGAAGCTGGCCTGCACCCAGGCCAGCACCTGGGCCGGCTCGAACTTGCCGGAGACGATCAGGGTGGCGTTGTCGGGCTGGTAATAGGTACGGTAGAAGCCCTGCAGGCGCGGGATGTCGACGTTCTCGATATCGGCGCGCGCGCCTATGGTGCTCTTGCCATAGTTGTGCCAGGTGTACATCGCGCCCATCAGACGCTCGTAGACGATGTAGCCGGGGTTGTTCTCGCCCATCTCCATCTCGTTGCGCACCACGGTCATCTCGGTGTCCAGGTCCTTGCGGGCGATGAAGCTGTTGACCATCGCATCGGCCTGCCAATCCAGATACCACTTCAGGTTGTCGTTGTTGGCGGCAAAGCTGGCGAAGTAGTTGGTGCGGTCCAGCCAGGTCGAGCCGTTGGCGCGCAGGCCCCGCTTGCTGAACTCGGCCCAGGGCGCGCGGTTCTTCGGCGTGCCCTTGAAGATCAGATGCTCGAGCAGATGGGCCATGCCGGTCTCGCCATAGTTCTCATGCTTGGAGCCGACCCGGTAGGTCACATTGACCGTGGTGCTGGGCTTGGAGTTGTCCGGCGCCAGCAGCACCTGCATGCCATTGGCCAGCCGGTACTCGGCAATGCCTTCGACCGTGGTGACGGCCGCGAGCGGCTTGGTCGCCGCCTGGGCGCCGGCCGTGCCGAAACAAAGAGCCAGGCAGAGCGCCAGACCGAGGGGGCGAACAAGAGTCATGGTGACAAATCCGGTGGATGCAGTTTTGGCGGAAGAGAGAGTAGCAGCCCGTAGCGGGGGTGCCAGAAGTATGGGTGGCCTCAGGCGAGCGCGTCGGCGCGCCGCCGCGCCCATTGCCGCAGGTCCACGCCCTTGACGATCAGCCACAGCGCCAGCGCCAGCTCGCCGACGAAGGCCGGCAGCAGGATGGCGGGAAACATCGCCGCCGCGAGCTTGGGCGCCAGCAGCAGCGCAAAGCTGTTGAGCAGATAGCTGAGGCCCGCGAGCAGCAGCAAGAGGCCCAGGGGCTTGGGCAGGAAGCCGCTGCGGGCGATCAGCCAGCCGCGCAGCAAGCAGGCAATGCCGAAGAAGATCAGGCCGATGCCAAAGCCGTAGCCATGCAGATTGATGGCCAGCGCCGTCAGTGCCTGCAGCTGTGCTGCGCTGAAGGCCTGGCCGATGCCACTGCCCTCCAGCAGCAGGACAGGCAGCAGCAGATTGAGCTTGTTGGCGGCGAGCACGGCGGTCTGGATCAGGTTGAACCAGGTGGCGAGCAGGGCCAGTGGCTTGCTGACCGGCCGCAGCAGGTAGTAGAGCGCCAGGATCACCGGCAGATCGAGCACATGCATCAGCAGATCGCCGGCGATGCCGGCCCGCCACAGCAGCGGCTCGGCGGCGATGCGCGCCGCAGTAGCCGCCGCGTCACCGGCCACGACCAGGCTGCCGCGCACGACCGCCTCACCGAACAGCCCGAGGGCGATGATGGCCAGATACAAGAGGCCGGCGATGCGCAGATAGGGCTGCGGCGAGCGTTCGAGGGATGGGGTCATGGGCAGATTCTGCAGTCTTCGAGCCCGACCGCAGGGCCTGCGCCCGTCACCACGTCATGGCCCAATCGATGCTCACATGGGGCCGGAGCTGCAGCTCGCAGAACTTGACCTGCAGGTCGTTGTAACCGACGCGCAGCAGCTCCCGGGTCGACGTGGTTTCGATCCGCCAGTCGACGGCCAGCACCGATTGAACCCGCAGGCGGCGCACATCACCCTGCCACCATTCGAACGAGAACTCGGCCTCGTCCGGCGCCAGGGTCGCGATGATGCGGTCCTGGCCGCGTGTGGTCTCGAAGCGGACGCCGTAGTACCAGCCCTCGGGATGTACCCAATCGGGCTCGGTCTCGAAGAAGACCACGTAGTCGAGCAATTCGGGTCGGGCGGGAGGGCTATCCATGATCAGGGTTCAACAGTCGATCTGCGGCGCCTGTTCGAAGGCAGCCATTGGCGAGCCGGCTAAGCGCCGAGCGTGGCCATCCGGGCGATGAACCAGATGGCGACCGAAGTGACCAGGGTCGAGATGACCGCCACGACAGCCGAGTGTGCAAACGTGAGCCCCAAAGCCATCCGGAATCCGAGTACGTAAGCACCGTACTGCAGCGCCAGCAACACCAGGCCGCTGCCGCTGTTGAGCAGTTCCCGGGGAGCGCCGACCATGAAGCTGACGGCTGTGAATGCCGCGATGGCGGTAAAGAACAAGGACAGGACAATCGCCTTGAATGCTTCGGTCAGCGACACGCTGACCCTCGACACCACCGAGCTCGTGGCCTGAACGGCCAGCGATGCCAAAAGCAGGGACCCGGAAAAAACCAAGGCGCCCTTGAGTGGCGCCACCACGAACAAAGCCAGAAAGAAGAGAACGACCAAGAGGTACGCCATATGCCCGCTTCGGTGCTTGCCGCAAGGCAAGGTTGACCAGGTCGGCAGTTTAGGGTCGCCTGCATGGGCTTTGTCTCCTACCAAAGGGGGGAGCTATGTTCCGAGGCTTCCCCGCGTCCGGTGATCCGCTTCACGCGGCCGGATGCCTAGAGCGTGCTACCGTCCCACGCCGCCCAGCCCCATCGACACCGCCCGGCCGCGCTCGCGCTCTATCAGCAGCTCGAAGTCCCGCGCGCTGCCGCCGCCCGGCAGATTGCTGCTGGCGGCCAGGCGCTGCTGCAGCTCGGGCTCGGCGAGCACCTCGTTGAGCAGCTCGTTGAGTCGCTGCAGCCGCTGCGATGGCAGGCCCTGCGGCGCGAAGANAGATTGCTGCTGGCGGCCAGGCGCTGCTGCAGCTCGGGCTCGGCGAGCACCTCGTTGAGCAGCTCGTTGAGTCGCTGCAGCCGCTGCGATGGCAGGCCCTGCGGCGCGAAGATGCCGAAGGTGGAGACCAGATTGGCCGTGGGGTAGCCCAGCTCGGCCAAGGTCGGCACCTCGGGCAGCGCGGCCAGGCGCTGCGGCGCGCCGACCGCGATGGCTTTGAGCCGGCCCTGGCGCACATACTGCAATTGCTGGGGCGCGACATTCGAGGACAGCATCTCGAACTGCCCGCTCAGCGCGTCATTGAGCTGCTGGCCGCCGCCCTTGTAGGGCACATGGGTGATGTCGACGCCGGCGGCCAGCTTCAGCTGCTCCAGCACCAGATGGCCTATCGTGGCCTGGCCCGAGCTGGCCCAGCGCACGCGACCCGGCTGGCTGCGCGCCAGGGCCAGCAGCTCGGCCAGGCTGTCGGGCTTGAAGCCGGCGTGGGCCAGCAGCAGCACCGGCGTGTCCATCACCCGCATCACCGGCGCGAAGTCGCGCTGCGCGTCGTAGGCCGGCTTGCCCAGCAGCGGCGCGATCACCAGCGGGCTGATGGCCGAATAGCACAGCGTGTGGCCGTCGGGCGCGGCGCGCGCCAGCGCCTCCATCGCGGCCACACCGCCGGCGCCGGCGCGGTTCTCCACCAGCACCGGCACCTTGAGTCGCTGGCTCATGCCTTGAGCCAACAGCCGCGCGGTCTCGTCGCTGACGCCGCCGGGCGGATAGGCCACCAGCAACCGGATCGCCCGCTCCGGCCAGGCACTGGCGGGCAGGGCGGCCAGCAGCAGGGCCAGCAGCACAGCCAGCCTACACATGCTCTTGCGCGATCTCGCGCGCCAGGTTCAGGAAGCTGGCCATGGTTCCGAGCTGATCCGCCCGACGGTAGACCAGGGTCAGCGGGGCTTGCAGCGCGGCGTTCTTCGGCAAGGGCCGGTAGACGATGGAATGGGCATGGGCGCCGCGCATTGAGGCCGGCACGATGGAGATGCCGGCGCCGGCCGCGACCAGGTTCAGATTGGTCATCATGCGCTCGACCTCGGCGGCGATGCGCGGCTGCACGCCGGAGCGCTCGCACAGGCTCAGCAGATTGGCATAGAGGCCGGCCGCGCCGGGGCGGCGCACCAGGATCAGCGCCTCGCCATGCAACTCGGCCAGCGGCACCGCAGTATGGCGGTTGCGGGCCGTGCCGGCCAGTCGGTGGTCCAGCGGCACAGCCAGCAGGGCCGGCTCGCTGAGGAGGGTTTCGAACACCAGCTCCTCGGGCTGCGTCACCGGCACGCGCACAAAGGCGCAGTGCAGCCGCGCCTTCGCGACCGCCTCGATCAGCGCGGCCGCGTTGTCCTCGCTGAGCGTCAGGGCGATGCCCGGGTGGCGGCTGCGGCAGGCGCGTAGCACCGCCGGTGTGTAGGCATGGGCGGCGGCCGAGCTGGTGAAGCCCACCGACAGCAGGCCCTGCTGGCCGCTGGCCAGGCGCTCCATGCGCTCGCGCATCTCGCCGAAGTCCTGCAGCAGCCGCTTGGCATCAATCAGCAGCAGCCGCCCGCCGTCGGTCAAGCTCACGCCTTTGGGATGGCGCTGCAGCAGCGGCAGGCCCAGTTGCTGCTCCAGCGCCTTGATCTGCTGGCTCAGCGGCGGCTGCTGGATGCCCAGCAGCGCGGCGGCACGCGTCATATGGCCTGTTTCGGCCACGGTGACGAAGTAGCGGAGCTGGCGCAAGTCCATATGCAAAAGGTCTTGAGATCGTGTTGTCAGTATATTTGACGCTAGGTAATGTGGGGCCTAAGGTGTCGTTCATGGCCTGCTGTCGTGCGCTCAGCGGCCATGCATAACAACACTTTGGAGACAAGACTTGACACTGCACCGCCTTCTCGCGGGGATCGCGTTCGCGCCCGCCATTCTTTTCCTCAGCCCGGCCGCTCAGGCCCAGGTCACGGTGTTCGGCCTGCTGGACCTGGGCCTCCGCCGGCTCAGCGCCAGCGGCGCCGAGAGCCAGTCCCTGGTCAACGGCGATGGCAACACCTCCAGCCGCATCGGCTTTCGCGGCAGCGAGGACCTGGGTGGCGGGCTGAAGGCCAACTTCTGGATCGAGTCGGCCATCAATGTCGACAACGGCACCAGCGGCGCTACCAGCACCAATAACAAGGACTCGGTCAGCGGTGGGCTGACCTGGGGCCGGCGCTCTACCGTGGGCCTGCAAGGGAGCTGGGGCGAGTTGCGCCTGGGCCGCGACTATGTGCCCAGCTTCGGCAATCTGACCACCGCAATGCACCCCTTCGGCACCAATGGCGTGGGCAGCTCGGGCCTGCTGTTCTACCCGGTCAACAGTGGCGGCACGACGGTGCGCACCAGCGTGCGCGCGTCCAACTCGATCGGCTACCACCTGCCGGCCAATGCCGCCGGCCTCTATGGCGCATTGATGATCGCCAGCGGCGAGCAGCCCGGCGGCACGGCCACCGCCAAGGACGGCAATCACCAGGGCCTGCGCCTGGGCTGGCGCAGCGGCGGCTGGAACATGGCGGCGGCCACCGGCAGGACCCGCTATGCCAGCGGCGACTACCGGCAGAGCAATATCGGCCTGAACTACAAGCTCGGCGCGGCCAAGCTGATGGCGCTATGGGGCGAGAACAGGGTCGGCGTGACCCGCACCCGCGCGCTGATGCTGGGCACGCAATGGGACGTCAGCGCCCAGGGCGAGTTGCGCATCGCCTACACGACGCTGAAGGCCAGCCGCGTCGCCAGCGATGCGACGCATCTGGCCATCGGCTCTGTGCACGCGCTGTCCCAGCGCAGCGCGCTGTCTGCGACGGCCGCCCGCATCGACCACAAGGGCGCAGGCAGGCGCTTCCATGTCGGTCTGGCGCCGACCACCCCCGGTGGCAGCAGTTCCGGCCTGGACCTGGGTCTGCGTCACAGCTTCTGAGCCAAGGAGACCGTCATCATGAAGAGACTCCCCGTCATCTTGCTGGCCCTGCTGGGCGCCGGCAGCCTGCAGGCCGAACCGATCAGCGTGCTGTTCGTCGGCAACAGCTACACATTTGGCCGGGTCGATCCGGTGATGAGCTACAACAGCGCGAACGTGCGGGACCTGACCGCCGCGATGGCGCTGGCCAACCCGACCGGCAGCAACAGCTTCGAGCCCCATCCCTGGGGCGGGGTGGCCGGCATCTTCAAGCAGTTCACCGTGCAGGCCGGGCTCGACTATGACGTGGCCCTGTCGACCCGCAATGCCGCCTCGCTGCGCGGCCACTTCCTGAACAGCAATCCGGCCGGCTGGGACCTGCGCGGCAATATCGCCTCGCAGAGCTGGAGCAAGCTGGTGCTGCAGGAGCAGAGCGACGAGGCCCTGCCCAAGCAGGCCGGGCTGGCCTCCAATCCGGCCTACTTCAACACCTACGTGGACCTGATCGAGGACTACGCGCACCAGGGCCATGCGCTGTCTTACCGTGAGCGTGATCTGATCGGTGGCAGCAATGCCGAATGCGCGGCCATCACCGGCGCCAGCGCCGGCACCTGCGGCACCCTGCGCAACATTCCCGCCAACACGAACGCCAGCGCGGCTACCGAGCTCTATCTGTACCAGACCTGGGCGCGGCCCAATCTGGTCAACGCGCCGTTCACGACCGTCACCGATCCGATCACCGGGGCGGTCAGCTTCACCAGCACGCCGGCCACCTCCTTCTACGGCTCGCTGGGCGCGATGGCCGCAGACCTGCGCGCCGCCTATCAGACGGCGGCGACCTTGGCCGGCGCCGACGGCAGCGGCGGCATCACCGCGATCGCGCCGGTCGGCGACAGCTTTATGCGCGCGATCACCAGCGGCATCGCGACACCCGATATGTATGCGGCCGATGCCGCCAGCGACGGCCTGATCGACCTCTGGTTCGACGACGGCACCCATGCCAGCACCTACGGCTCCTATCTGGGCGCGCTGACCCTGTTCGGCAGCCTGACCGGCCTGGATCCGGCCTCGCTGGGCGCGGCCGAGATCGCGGCGGCCGACCTGGGCATCAGCAGCGCCGACGCGCTGCGGCTGCAGCGCGTGGCCAGCGAGCAACTGGGCTTCACGACGCCGGTGCCCGAGCCCGCCAGCTATGCGCTGCTGCTGGCCGGCCTCCTGCTGCTGGGCTTGCGCGCGAAAAGGAGCTCGACACCATGCTGATGATCCAAAGACTGGCGCTGGCCCTGATCCTGGCGCTGCTGGCGGCCTGTGCCCACCAGACCCCGCCCGTGGCCGAGACCGCGCCGCAGCCCCGAGCCTGCCCAGCTGGCCTCGGCGCCGAGATCCGCTGCCTGGGCGGGCAAGACAGTGCCGGCGCCTTCTATCTGATTGCCATGCCCGGCGATTGGAACGGCCGATTGCTGCTGCATGCCCATGGCGGCCCCTTCCTCGGCGCGCCGACGATGAAGCGGGTCGAGGAGGACTTGCAGCGTTGGTCCATCATGCCGCGCGCCGGCTATGCCTGGGCGGCGTCCAGCTTCCGCCAGGGTGGCGTCGCGGTGACGGCGGCGGCCGAGGACACCGAGCGCCTGCGCGGCATCTTTGTCCGGCATATGGCCAAGCCGAAGCTGACGATATTGCACGGCCAGTCTTGGGGTGCCGGCGTCGCAGCCAGGGGGGCCGAGCTGTTCACCGCCGGCAAGCCCTATGACGCGGTGCTGCTGACCAACGGCCTGCTGGCCGGCGGCACGCGCTCCTACGATTTCCGGCTCGATCTGCGCGTGGTCTACCAATACCTGTGCAACAACCATCCGCGCCCCGACGAGCCGCAATACCCGCTGTGGATGGGGCTGCCGGCCGGCGCCTCGCTGACCACGGCCGAGCTGGCGCAGCGCACCAGGGACTGCCTGGGCCTGGGCCGGCCGGCCGCCGAGCGCAGCGCCGAGCAGGCCCACCGGCTCAAGACCATTGTCGACGTGATACGTATCCCCGAGCGTAGCGTGCAAAGCCATCTGAACTGGGCCACCTTTCACTTCCAGGACATCGCCACCAAGCGCACGGGCGGCGGCAATGTGTTCGGCAATATCGGCGCGGTCTATCGCGGCTCTTCCGATGACCAGGCCCTGAACGCCGGTGTGCTGCGCTACGCCGCCGACCCGGCCGCCGTGGCCCGTTTCGGCGCCGATGCCGATCCTCGGGGCCGCATCCCGGTGCCGGTGCTGACGCTTCACGGCATCAACGATCCGACCGTCTTCGTCGAGCTGGAATCGGTCTGGGCCGACACCATGGCCAGTGCCGGCCGTGCCGATGGCCTGGTGCAGACCTTCACGGCCGACAGCGATCACAGCTACCTCAGCGACGCCAGCTATGTGGCCGCGCTCGACGCGCTGCAGGCCTGGGTCGAGCAGGGCCGCAAGCCGATGCCGGCTGCGGTGGCCGAAGCTTGTCGCCTGGCCCAGGCCCGCTTCCCGTCGAGCTGCCGTTTCCAGCCCGACTACCGGCCGGCTGCGCTGGAAAGCCGGGTGCCAGCACGGCGCCGGCCTTGACAGCGAGGTGTTCAGAAAATGTCCATATGAGTCGGGGGTCTCACGGGTTTGACCCACTTGCCCGCTCACGGTAAGGCTTTGATATTCAAGCCAGCGCGGCCAGCCTCCGACACAAGAGGCGGTGGCGCGGCGTTGGGGCGGCTGCCCAGGCGCGAGATCTTGACTTCAAAAACCTAGGAGACCGAGATGAGCGTAGAACCCAAAGACCAGGCCCCGGCCGCACGCCGGCGCTTCCTGAAAAAAGCCGCCACCGGCACGGCCGCCGCCGGTGCGCTGGCCGCGCCGATGATCGCGACGGCCCAGACCACCAGCCTGCGCTTTCAGTCGACCTGGCCCTCGAAGGACATCTTCCACGAGTACGCCCAGGACTTCGCGAAGAAGGTCAACGACATGGCCGGCGGGCGCCTGAAGATCGAGGTGCTGCCGGCCGGTTCGGTGGTGCCGGCCTTCCAACTGCTCGACGCCGTGGCCAAAGGCACGCTGGACGGCGGCCATGGCGTGGTGGCCTATCACTACGGCAAGAACTCGGCGTTGGCGCTGTGGGGCTCCGGGCCTTCGTTCGGCATGGACCCGAATATGCTGCTGGCCTGGCATAACTACGGCGGCGGCAAGGCCCTGCTGGAAGAGATCTATGCCTCGCTGAACCTGGACGTGGCCTCCTATCTCTACGGCCCCATGCCCACCCAGCCCTTTGGCTGGTTCAAGAAGCCGATCGCCAAGGCGGCCGATATGAAGGGCGTCAAGTTCCGCACCGTCGGCCTGGCGGTGGATATGTACACCGATATGGGTGCGGCGGTGAACCCGCTGCCCGGCGGCGAGATCGTGCCGGCGCTGGACCGCGGCCTGATCGACGGTGCCGAGTTCAACAACGCCAGCTCTGATAAGTTGCTGGGCTTCCCCGATGTGGTCAAGAACTGCATGCTGCAGAGCTTTCACCAGAGCGGCGAGCAGTTCGAGATCCTGTTCAACAAGACCAAGCTGAATGCACTGCCGGCCGAGCTGAAGGCCATCGTCGACTATGCGGTGCAGGCGGCCAGCGCCGATATGAGCTGGAAGGCCATCGAGCGCAACTCCAAGGACTACGAGGAGCTGAAGAAGGCCGGGGTCAAGTTCTACAAGACGCCCGACGCCATCCTGCGTGCCCAGCTGACCGCCTGGGACAAGATCATGGCGAAGAAGGGCGGCGAGAACGCGATGTTCAAGAAGATCCTGGACAGCCAGCGCGCCTTCGCGGCGCGGGCCGGCCAGTGGCAGGGCGACTACACGGTGGACTTCAAGATGGCCTACAACCATTACTTCGGGCGCAAGGCCCCGGCGAAAAAGGCCTGAACGGCCGGCGCCGAATGAAAGGGGGCGCTGGGCCCCCTTTTTCATGAGATCCGCGTTGGGAAGGATTCGTGATGCAGAACCTGCTGCTGGCGGTGGACCGATTCTCCACCTGGATAGGCAAGGCCTTCGCGTGGTCGGTCGTGCTGCTGACCTTGCTGATCAGCTGGGAGGTGTTCTCCCGCTATGTGCTGAACAAGCCGCATGCCTGGGTGCTGGACGCGCAGATCATGCTCTATGGCACGCTGTTCATGACGGCCGGCGCCTATACGCTGAGCAAGAACGGCCATGTGCGCGGCGATGTGCTCTACGGCTTCTTCCGCCCGCGCACCCAGGCCGCCATCGATCTGCTGCTCTATCTGCTGTTCTTCCTGCCGGGCATCGTCGCACTGACCTGGGCCGGCTGGCAGTATGCCCAGGAGTCGCTGGCGATCCGCGAGCAGACCTTCTCGGCCGACGCGCTGCCGCTCTACCCCTTCAAGTTCGTGATCCCGCTGGCCGGCGGCGTGCTGCTGCTGCAAGGCCTGGTCGAGATCGTGCGCTGCCTGCTGTGCCTGCGCGACGGCCAATGGCCCAGGCGCGATGAGGACGTCGAGGAGGTCGATGTAGAGAAGCTCAAGGAGATGGTGCATGTGAAGGATGCCGACATCGAGGCCCTGGATCAGTACGCCGCCAAGAAAGGCGGTGCGGCATGAAACTGCGCAAGGAACTCTGGTTCGGCTTCATCCTGATGGGACTGATCATCGCGGCCGCGCTGGGCATGCTGATCGCCGTGCCCAAGATCAGCAACGGCCATATCGGCCTGCTGATGCTGTCTCTGGTCGTCGTTGCCATCATGCTGGGCTTCCCCACCGCCTTCACGCTGATGGGCATGGGCATGGTGTTCACCTGGATCGCCTACGAGGAGAACACCACCAAGACCCTGGATCTGATGGTGCAGTCGGCCTACAAGGTGATGGCCAATGATGTGCTGATCTCGATACCGCTGTTCGTCTTCATGGGCTATCTGGTCGAGCGGGCCAATCTGATCGAGAAGCTGTTCCGCAGCCTGCATCTGGCGCTGGCGCGGGTGCCGGGCTCGCTGGCGGTGGCCACCCTGGTGACCTGCGCGGTGTTCGCCACCGCGACCGGTATCGTCGGCGCCGTCGTCACGCTGATGGGCTTGCTGGCCCTGCCGCAGATGCTCAAGGGCGGCTACGACGTGCGCCTGTCGGCCGGCGCGATCACGGCCGGCGGCTGCCTGGGCATCCTGATCCCGCCCTCGGTGCTGCTGATCGTCTACGGCGCCACCGCCGGGGTCTCGGTGGTGCAGCTCTATGCCGGCGCCTTCTTCCCTGGCCTGATGCTGGCGGGGCTCTACATCGTCTACGTCATCATCCTGGCCAAGCTCAAGCCGGCGATGGCGCCTCCCTTGACGGCCGAGCAGCGCTTCGTGCCGCTGCCGCCCGAGCTGCTGAAGGTCGGCGCCACTCAGGCCCGGCGTGCCCTGCCGCTGCTGATCAATGCGCTGAAGGGCTCGCGCAACCATGGCGTGCCGACGGGCTATCTGCTCAAGCAGCTGGGCATCGCGCTGGCGCCGGCCCTGCTTTTTGTGGTCGTGGCCTTGAGCAGCTATGACAGCGTGACCACCATGACGCCTCAGGAGGCGCCGGACAGCGCCCTGGTCGAGATGGGCGCGGGGGGCAGCGCCGGCGGCGAGCCGGCCGAGCAGGGGCTTTCGGAGCCTGGCGAGGGCCTGTCCGAGCCGCCTGCCGAGGCCGACGGCGTGCCGCCGACCGAGGGCGAGGAACTCAAGGAAATGGGGGCCGAGCCGCCTGCTGAGGCGGCGGCCAGCGAGGCGCCGGCCACGCCTCCCGAACTGCTCGAACCGGGCACGCGGCGACCGGCACCGACCGGCTACTGGATCGGCCTGGCGGTCGGTGGGGCGGCCCTGCTGGTCTTCTACGCCATCCTCAGCTTCGCGCGCCTTGAGATCTTCAAGATGCTGCTGACCAGCTTCTTTCCGCTGCTGGTGCTGATCATGTCGGTGCTGGGCTCCATCGTGTTCGGCCTGGCCACGCCCACCGAGGCGGCGGCGGTCGGCGCGTTGGGCGGCTTTCTGCTGGCCGCAGCCTATAGGCAACTGACCTTTACCGTCGTCAAGGAGAGCGTGTTCCTGACCGCCAAGACCAGCGCGATGGTGTGCTGGCTGTTTGTCGGCTCGGCCATTTTCTCGGCGGCCTTCGCGCTGCTGGGCGGGCAGGAACTGGTGGAGCGCTGGGTGCTGAGCATGGACCTGACCCAGACCCAGTTCCTGGTGCTCAGCCAGGTCATCATCTTCATCCTCGGCTGGCCGCTGGAATGGACCGAGATCATCGTGATCTTCATGCCCATCTTCATCCCGCTGCTGGACAACTTCGGTGTCGATCCGCTGTTCTTCGGCCTGCTGGTGGCGCTGAATCTGCAGACCGCCTTCCTGAGCCCGCCGGTGGCGATGAGTGCCTTCTACCTGAAGGGCGTGGCGCCCAAACATGTGACCCTGAACCAGATCTTTGCCGGCATGCTGCCCTTTATGGGCATCCAGGTGGTGGCCATCGTGCTGCTTTATATCTGGCCGCAGATCGGCATGTGGCTGCCGCAAGTGCTGTACGGACGCTGACAGGAGGACTAGCATCGGCGGGCCGTCTGCACAGGAGTTCATCATGAGTCAGCTGCTTGCCGAGTCCGAGTCCTCCGAATCCATCGCTATGCCGCGCGTGCGCCAGGTCGGCATCGACCGGCCCTGGGTCTGGCTGCGCCGCGGCGGCGCCGACCTGCTGCGCACGCCGGCGCAGAGCCTGGGCACCGGCGCCCTGGTCGCGGCCATAGGCCTGGCGCTGGGCGGGGCCGGCTGGCAGGCCTCCTATATGGCGCCGGCCCTGCTGGGCGGCTTCCTGCTGGTAGCGCCCTTCCTGGCCATCGTGCTGTATGCGCTGTCGCGCCAGCTGGAGCAGGGCGGGGTGGTGGACGGCGTCCAGGCATGGCGGGCCTGGCGGGCCAACGCCGGCTCGATTGCGCTGTTCGGCCTGATGCTGGCCCTGGCCTATATCGTCTGGGAGCGGCTGGCGGCCATCGTGTTCGCGCTGTTTTATGAGGGGCAGCCGCTGCAGCTGTCGCGCTGGCCGCTGGAGCTGATGTCGGGCCAGTACACCATGCTGCTGCTGGCCTTTGTCTGTGTCGGCGCGGCGCTGGCGGCCCTGGTGTTCGCGCTGGGCGTGGTCAGCGCGCCGCTGCTGATCGACCGCCCGGTGGACGCGATCACCGCGATGCTGACCAGCCTGCAATGCTGCCGCGTCAACGGCGCCGCGATGCTGCTCTGGGCCGCGCTGATCGCCGGGCTGACGGCGCTGGGTTTTGTCACCCTAATGCTGGGCCTGGTCGTCATCTTCCCGCTGCTGGCCCACGCCAGCTGGCATGCTTACCGCGACCTGGTCGAGCCCTGAAAAAACCGCTCAGGCGGGCTGTGCCTCCAGCCTGAAGGCCTCGACCAGGCCGGCCAGCTGAGCGGCCTGGGTCTGCATGCTGGCAGCGGCCGCCGCACTCTGCTCGACCAGGGCAGAGTTCTGCTGGGTCATCGTGTCCAGATGGGCGACGGCCTGGTTGACCTGGCCGATGGCCTGGCTTTGCTCGCGGCTGGTGGCGCTGACCTCGCCCAGCACATCGGCGACCCGGCGCACGCTGCCGACCACCTCACTCATCGTGCTGCCGGCCTGGTTGACCAGCGATGAGCCGGCATCAACCTCCGATACGCTGGCGCCGATCAGGCCCTTGATCTCCTTGGCCGCCTCGGCGCTGCGCTGCGCCAGCGAGCGCACCTCGGACGCGACCACCGCAAAGCCACGGCCCTGCTCGCCGGCGCGAGCCGCCTCGACGGCCGCATTCAGCGCCAGGATATTGGTTTGGAAGGCGATGCCGTCGATCACGCCGATGATGTCACCGATACGGCCCGAGCTGCTCTGGATGCGGCCCATGCTGGCTACCACCTGACCCACCACATCGCCGCCGCTCTGTGCCACCTGGGCCGCGCTCAGCGCCAGCTGATTGGCGGTGGCGGCCGAGTCGGAAGAGTGGCGCACGGTGGCGGTCAGTTCTTCCATCGTCGAGGCGGTCTGCTGCAGGCTGCTGGCGGCCTCCTCGGTGCGGTGGCTGAGGTCGGCATTGCCCTCGGCGATTTCGCTGGCCGCAGTGCGGATGTTCTCGGCACCGGAGCGCACCGACTGCACGATATCGCGCAGCGACACCACCATGGCGTTGAGCCCGCGCTGCAGATCGCCGATCTCGTCGCTGCGTGCGCCGCTGTCGATTTGCACCGACAGGTCGCCGCTGCCGATGCGCTCGGTGGCATCCAATGCGGCGCGCAGCGGCGGCACGATGGCACGCACCATCAGCCCGGTCGACACCAGCAGCAGCAGCACGACGGCCCCCAGCACGCTGGCGGTGATCGTGATGTCGATGCTGCGCGAGCGCTGGGCCTCGGCGGCCAGCGCGACGGCACGCTGCTGCTGCAGGTCGACAAAGGCTTTCTGCGCATCCAGATAGGTGTTCAGCTCGCCGCGCACCTTGGCGATGCCGGCCTCGCTGGGTTGCTTGGCGGCCTCGTTGCGCGAAGCGATATAGACGCCGCGCGTCTTGGCGATGGCGGCGAGGCTGCTCTTCTCGGCCTCGCTGTCGGCGGCTGCATCGATCTTTTTCTGCAGCTCGGAGATCGCGGCCGAGGTGGCGTCCATCTCGGGTTTGAGCTGGCCGGCCAGCGCCGTGTCCTGGCTCATCAGGCCGGCCATGGTGCGGGCCGCATTGGCCTGGGTCAGGCCGGCCCATTGCAGCGCCATCTCGAGCTTGTCGCGCTGCGCGGTCTGGGCCTGCTGCTCGCTGGCCAGTTCGCTGGAGGTGCGCCAGCTGGAGACCACGGTCACCGCCGTCAGCAGCACGGCGGTCGCGAGCGTGGGGAGCCACAGACGGAAAGAGATGCCCAACTTTTTCATCGCATGTCTCCTGCTGGCCGAGCTCCGGCCTTATGCCGTCGATTGAATGCCGCTGCGCCGCAATAGTCAATGTGGAACAGTCATTGTTTTGGAGCCCAATTCCGAGGCTTGTGCGATGTGCCGACAAAAAGCCCGCAGGCTATGGGCGCTGCGGGCTGCGGATCATGCCGCCGGGGTCAGGCCTTGCGCCACTGCGCCAGCACGCCATGCCGTTTGCCGGCGGCGCGCGTTGCAAGTGTAAAAAAGCCCGCAGCGCGACCGCGCTGCGGGCTTCCGAGCGGAGCTGGATCAGTTACTTGGTCTCGGCCAGCTTCGTTTCGTTGACGCCCTTCTTGCCATCGGCCTCGCTGACGAGGTGCAACTTGGTACGCGCGTACAGCACACCCATCTTCACTTCTTGCCAGATGTAGTAAAGCGCGCCCGGCTTGGCATCGATCTCCACCGTGTCGGTGTTCTCTGCCTTCGAGGTGACCGTGTGCTTGCCCGGCTCTACTTCCTTGCGCAGGAAGGTATTGGCGGCGGTCTGGCCGATGGGCTTGCCGTCGACCTCGACATCCATCTTCACGGCGGCGCCCATCGACTCATTGCGATAGACATAGATGGCGGCCTTGCCGGCCGGGGCGGTAAAGGTCTTGGCGGCAGCATCCTGCTGTGAATTGCCCATATTGACCGACGCGCAGCCGACGAGATTGACGGCGATGGCCGCGACGACGAACAGCTTCTTCATGTGTACTCTCCCTCTTCATTAATGGAATGTGCCGCAGGCTGGTGGCTGCGAGCCGCGGCAGTCTAGTCGAGAACAGCGCCGCTGTATGTGACGCTCATTCCGGCGAAGGGGCGGGGACAATTCGTCGAGAAGGGTCAAGTTTTGCTTTTCGATATCAAGGCTTTGCTCAGTTCCTGATATTGAGATTGGATCTGCATGGCTCCATAGGCCTTCTCCAGCCGCTTGACGGTGAAATGCCCGCGAGCCACGTCTTGATAGAAGTCCGTGAACAGAGCATTCAACGTTGCGCCTGAAACGGCACCGATGACGGGTACGGCCTGGGTACGGGATGCTCAAGAGCAAGACCTGACCCTGCGGCGGTGCGCAGTCCGCTGACCGCCGCGCTTCTTGATGCTTGCAATCACTTGACGTGATAACTCTACATATATAGAGTTGTTGCATGACTCGCACCCGCGCACTCTCCGCCCAGGCCCT
The DNA here is from genome assembly GCF_028462495.1 of Paucibacter sp. XJ19-41. Classification (NCBI taxonomy): domain Bacteria; kingdom Pseudomonadati; phylum Pseudomonadota; class Betaproteobacteria; order Burkholderiales; family Sphaerotilaceae; genus Roseateles; species Paucibacter sp. XJ19-41. The sequence goes on along the minus strand of NZ_JAQOWX010000035.1, from coordinate 18,434 downwards.
TGCGGTGCTGGACATCCTGGCCAACGCCGCTGGCGAATGGCGACACGGCTATGACATCGCAGCGCTGGCAGGCATCAAGTCCGGCACCCTTTACCCCCTGTTGATGCGGCTGGAAGCCCAGGGCCAGCTGGAAGCGGCCTGGCAGGAGTCACCGACGTCGGGGCGGCCGCCGCGCCATGTCTACCGCTTGACCGAGGCCGGCCACGCCCTGGTCGCCTCGCTCGGCGACGCACTGGCGCAGGCCCGCGCCCTGAGAGCGGGCGCAGGCCTCACGCCCGGCCTGGCCGGCAGGTCGTCATGAAAGGCCTGGCGCCCATACGGCGCTTGTCTGCCGTCCTGATCCGGGTGTTGATGCAGGGGGTGGTCTGGCTCCTGCCCGCCGCGCAGTCGGGCTGGGCAAAGGCCATGCGTGCCGAGGTGGCCGAGATGGCCGATGAGGGCGAGGCGCTGAGCTTTGCCTTCGGCTGTCTGAAGGCTGCGTTGCAACTCGCCTGCGAGCGCGCCGGCCAGCGTGGCCTGCAGCGTGTGCAGCGCGTGCGGGTGATGGGCTTGCAAGCGCCATACCTGGGCCTGCTTGGTGCGAGCGCTGCGGTGCTCCTGGGTTGCGGTTTCATGGTCTGGGCCGATGCGCCGCGCCCAATGGCCTGGATGAACGGGCTCTCCCTGGCGTTTGCCTTGGCCAGCCTGGCGCTGTTGCCGCGTCGCAGCTTGCAGCGGGGGCCTCGCCTGCGTTCGATACTGTGCGCGGCGCTGGGTGCCCTCTTGCTGGCCAGCACGGCCTTGGCGCCAATGTCCGGTGTCATCGGACGTTGGCTGCACCTGGGGCCGGTGCATGTGCAGCCGGTCTGGATACTGCTGCCCTGCCTCCTGCTGCTGTCCCGGCCCCGCCGGGGTGTTGAGCGCTCCAGGGGCGACAGCCTGGGGCTGCTGATGGCCGTGGCGGCGCTGGTCCTGCAGGCCGAGCTGATCTGGTTGATGGTGATGAGTCTGGTGTTGTGGCAACGCGGCTGGCAACACCGGGGTGAGCCTGATGCCCCACTGGCTGTATTGGCGATGTTGGGTGCAGCGGCTGTGGCGCAGATCTGGCAGGTTCCGGCGCACACGCCCTTTGTCGATCAGGTGCTGCAATCAGGCTTCGAGCGGCATGCCGGCCTGGGCCTGCTGCTGGGACTGGGCTCGCTCCTGCTGCTGTTGCCCGCCTTGTTCCATCGCAATGCCAGGGAGCATGGCCTGATCTGGGGTGGCCTGAGCCTGGCTGCCTGGATGGGCTGGGTCTCGACGCCACTGCTGGGCCTGGGTGGCAGTGCCATCCTGGGCTATGTGCTGAGCCTGGCAGCCTTGCCGGGACCGGCTGCAGTGGCAGGTTCCGCCCTCTCTGATGAGCTCGATCTCGAACCCAAGCCCACGGGCCGCGGATCACATCTGCCGAAGACCGGCCTGACCTGATTCACCCTAACAGCTTTGACAGCCCGGAGCCAGCGCGGCCCCGGGGCGGGCTGCTGCATGGGCGGCTGCCTATCCCATTCTCAAACAGGAGATTTGTTCATGAAACCCCGGACCTTGCGCATCCTCGCTGCCGGCCTCGCCCTGAGCACAGGACTGGCCTACCTCGGATGGTCGCGATGGGCTCAGCCGATGGGCGAGCAAGCGCTGCAGTTCACGCCGGCCACGCAGCAATGCGGCAGTGAAGGTCGCCTGCGCTACTGTGTCAACCGCGATCCGGGCGGCGTCAATGGCGACGTCGTCTATCACCTGCATGGCCGCAATCTGGATGAAACGATCTGGAACGACGCGACCTACATGACGGCCATGATCCAGGGCGCCTGGCAGCGGATGGGCCTGCGGCCGCCCACGGTGGTGACCCTGTCCTACGGCCCCGTCTGGTTGTTGACGCCCAAAGGGCAGACTGAGGCCAGCGGACTGCTCGACGACATCACACCGCAGATCGACGCGATCGAGGCGCGCATCGGCCTGCCCCTGCGCCGGATCGTGCTGGGTGAATCCATGGGTGGGCTGAACGCCCTGATTCTGGGCTTGAGTCAGCCCGCCCGCTTTGCCAAGGTGGCAGCGCTGTGCCCCGGGGTCTATGTGGATTCGCCGTTTGCGTCCATTGGCCAATTGAAGGCGGGGGCCGAGCGCACCGGGGCCGATCCCAAAATCATCTTCGGCATCGTGCAACTGGCACGCCACTACCTGGCCGACGAACAGGAGTGGCGCCGGGTGTCACCCCTGGCCTTGATTGAGCGCATGCAAAAGAGTGAGCGCGCTCCCGAGCTCTATCTGTCCAACGGGCTGTACGACCGCTATGGCAACTTCGAGGGCAGCCTGCGCCTCGCCGATCGGGCCCAGGCACTCGGTGTGATCACCGAGTGGCATCCGATCTATGGCGGTCATTGCGCCAGTGATATCGCGTCGCTGGCGCGCTTCCTGGTGCAATGACACGATGGCGCGGGCCTGCAGCGCTCGCGCCAGCACCCAAGGACAAGGCCCGCAGCGTGTTTCCACCTTGCGGGCCTCGCTTCAAGCGCCGTTCGACATCAACGGGACGTCAGGCCTGCTGCTGCCACTGTGCCATCAGCCCATCCCACTTGGTCCGCGCGGCCAGCAAATGGCGATGCTTGACATGGCCGTAGCCTCGGATCTCCTCGGGGATGCGGGCGATGTCGACGGCCAGGCTCAGGCGCTCGACCGTCAGGCCTTTTGCGAGGCTCTCGTCGATGCTGGCGCGGTACGCGGTGATCAAGGCTCGCTCCATCGTGCGCTCCTCGGTGCGGCCGAAGATGTCGAAGGCGGTGCCGCGCAGACCCTTGAGCTTGGCCAGCAGGCCGAAGGCCGGGCGAATCCAGCCGCCCATCTGCTGCTTGATCAGCTCGCCCTTGTCGTTCTTCTTGGCCAAGAGCGGCGGGGCCAGATGGTGAACCAGCTTGTAGTCGCCCTCGAACTGCGCGGCGATCTTGTCGGTGAAGCTCTTGTCGGTATGCAGGCGCGCGACCTCGTACTCGTCCTTGTAGGCCATCAGCTTGAACAGATAGCGGGCCACCGCCTCGCTGAGCCTGGTCGAGGACAGCGGCGCCTCGGCGGCGCGCACCTTGTCGACAAAGGTCCGGTAAGTCTGCGCGTAGGCGGCGTCCTGGTAGCCGGTCAGGAACTCGACGCGCTTGGCGATGATCTCGTCGAGGCCGGGGCGCTTGACGAACTGGATCACCTGGGTCGCAGCGAACAAGGCCTGCACGGCGGCCAGATCCTCGGCGCAGCGGCGGCCCCATTCGAACGCGGCCTTGTTGTTGTCGATCTGCACGCCGTTGAGCTCGATCGCCCGCATCAGCGCGGCATAGGACAGCGGCACCCGGCCCTGCTGCCAGGCATAGCCCAGCATCAACGGGTTGGTGTAGAGCGAATCGCCCAGCAGCTTGACCGAGACCTCCTCGGCATCGAACTTGCCCAGCAGGGCCGGGCCTACCGCCTTGGCCACCGCGCTCTCGCAGGCGGCGCCGGGGAAGCTCCAGTTGGCATCGTTGACCAGGCTGGCGGTTGGCGAGCCATGGGTGTTCAGCGCCACATAGGTGCGGCCCTCGCGCATCACCGCCAGCGTGGTCTTGTTGGCCGCGACGATGGAATCGCAGGCGATCACCAGATCGGCCTCGGCCGTGCCGACCTTCGTACAGTGGATGTCCTCGGCACGGTTGGCGATCTGGATATGGCTCCAGGTGGCGCCACCCTTTTGCGCCAGGCCGGCCGCATCCTGGGTGATCACGCCCTTGCCTTCCAGATGGGCGGCCATGCCCAGCAGCTGGCCTATCGTGATCACGCCGGTGCCGCCGACACCGCCGACGACGATGCCCCAGGCCCGCTCGGGGTTCGGGATCAGCGGCTGCGGCAGGGCCGGCAGGCTGGTGTCGAAGGGGCTGAGTTTGCTGTCCTTCTTCGGCTTCTTCAGCTCGCCGCCTTCGACGGTGACGAAGCTGGGGCAGAAGCCCTTGACGCAGCTGTAGTCTTTGTTGCAGCTGTTCTGGTTGATCTGGCGCTTGCGGCCGAAGTCGGTCTCCAGCGGCTCGACCGACAGGCAGTTCGACTGGATCGAGCAGTCGCCGCAGCCCTCGCAGACCAGCTCGTTGATGACGACGCGCTTGGCCGGGTCGACCAGCTTGCCGCGCTTGCGGCGGCGGCGCTTCTCGGTCGCACAGGTCTGGTCGTAGATGATGACCGAGGTGCCGATGATCTCGCGGAACTGGCGCTGGATCGCGTCCAACTCATCGCGATGATGCACGGTAACGCCGGCCAGCAGCGAGATGCCGTTGTACTTGGCCGGCTCGTCGGTGACGATGCAGAGCTTGGCCACGCCCTCGGCGGTGACGCTCTGCATGATCTGCATCACGCTATGGCCCTCGGGACGCTCGCCGACCTGCTGGCCGCCGGTCATCGCGACCGCGTCGTTGTAGAGGATCTTGTAGGTGATGTTGACGCCCGAGGCGATGCTCTGGCGGATTGCCAGCAGGCCGCTGTGGAAGTAGGTGCCGTCGCCGAGGTTGGCGAAGATGTGCTTCTCGGTCGTGAAGGGTTGCTGTCCCACCCAGGGCACGCCCTCGCCACCCATCTGCGTGAAGGTGGCGGTGTTGCGGCCGGGCATCCAGGACACCATGTAGTGGCAGCCGATGCCGGCCACCGCACGCGAGCCCTCGGGCACGCGCGTCGAGGTGTTGTGCGGGCAGCCCGAGCAGAACCAGGGCGTGCGGTCGGCACCGCCGGCGGTCTTTTCTTCGAGCTTCAGCGAGTTCTCTTTGGCGTCGATGATGGCCACGCGCGCATCCAGGCGCGACTGCACATCGGCGTCGACACCCAGTTTCTTCAGGCGCTTGGCGATCGCGCGGGCGATGATGGCCGGGGTCAGGTCGGCCTGCGGGCGCAGCAGCCAGTTCTGGCTGGGGTTGGGCTGGTTCCACTCGCCGCCGGTGTTGTCACCCTCGATCTCGTCGAACTTGCCCAGCACATTCGGGCGCACATCGGGACGCCAGTTGTACAGCTCCTCCTTGACCTGGTACTCGATCATCTGGCGCTTCTCTTCGACCACCAGGATCTCCTGCAGACCTTGCGCGAAGTCACGCGTGATCGTCGCTTCCAGCGGCCACACCACATTGACCTTGTGCAGCCGGATGCCCAGACGCCGGCAGGTGTCGTCATCCAGACCCAGGTCATGCAGCGCCTGGCGGGTGTCGTTGTAGGCCTTGCCGCTGGCGATGATGCCGAAGCGGTCCTGCGGCGTGCTGATGACGTTGTAGTTCAGCTTGTTGGCGCGGATATAGGCCAGTGCGGCGTACCACTTGTAATCCATCAGCCGCGCTTCCTGCTCCAGCGGCGCATCGGGCCAGCGGATGTGCAGGCCGCCCTCGGGCATCTGGAAGTCTTCCGGCAGGATGATGTTGACGCGGTCCGGGTCGACGCTGATCGAGGCGGACGATTCGACGATCTCCTGGATCGTCTTCAGGCCCGACCACAGGCCCGAGAAACGGCTGAGCGCAAACGCATGCAGGCCCATGTCCAGGATGTCCTGCACGCTGCTCGGGAAGAACACCGGGAAGCCGACCGCCTTGAAGACGTGGTCGCTCTGGTGCGCGGCGGTCGAGCTCTTGGCGATATGGTCGTCGCCGGCCACCGCAATCACGCCGCCATGCTTGGCCGTGCCGGCCATGTTCGCGTGCTTGAACACATCGATGCAGCGGTCAACCCCTGGCCCCTTGCCGTACCAGATGCCGAACACGCCGTCGAACTTGTTCTTCTCGGGGAACAGATCGAGCTGCTGCGTGCCCCAGACGGCGGTGGCGCCCAGCTCCTCGTTGACGCCCGGCTGGAACACGATGTTCTGCTTGGCCAGATGCTTCTTGGCCTGCATCAGCATCTGGTCGTAGCCGCCCAGCGGCGAGCCGCGGTAGCCGGAGATGAAGCCGGCGGTGTTGAGGCCGACCATCGCATCGCGGGTGCGCTGCAGCATCGGCAGCCGTACCAGGGCCTGCACACCGCTCATGAAGGCGCGCCCATGGTCGAGCGCGTATTTGTCGTCCAGCGAGACCTTTTCTAGGGCGCGCAAGATGTGTTCGGGTAGCGGTGCGTTCATTGGCTTCGGTCTCCTGTGGGGCGACAAGCAGCGCCGGCCACTTGTGGCGGCCGCGCTGATCGTGAGTATGGGTCTTTTGAGGCCCGCCGCGCAGTGTAGGGAAAGCGGCCCGCGTGGTGCTTTCTCATTGGCGCGCAAAATCGGCCCCTGGAGCAATAATCTTGCTCAGATCTACATTGAGGATTTGGTTTGGCTTCCAGAAAGCCCTTATCAGGGCAAACCATTAGAAACAACTCCGAGGCCGACGGCGATGCGGAGCCGGGCGAGGGCCTGGACCGTTATCACATCGCCATCCTGGTGGAGCTGCAGCGCGACGCGCGCCTCTCGAACGCCGAGCTGGCCGCGCGCATCGGCCTGTCGGCCGCACCAACCTGGCGGCGCGTGCGCTGGCTGGAGGACCGGGGCTATATCACCGGCTACCGCGCCGAGATTGATCGCCGCAAGGTCGGCCTGGGCGTGCTGGCCTTTGTGCGGGTGGATACCGAGCGCAGCGCCGGCAGCGTCACCCGCGAGCTGGAGGCCGCGATCCGCGCCCTGCCGGAGGTCGTGGCCTGCCACTACATCTCGGGCGCCGGCACCTTCGAGCTGCAGGTGATGGCCACCGATCTGGACGCTTTCTCGCGCTTTTCGATCGACACCTTGCTGAACCTGCCCAATGTGAAGGACATCCACACCAGCTTCTCGCTGGGCGAGGTCAAGGCCGGCGCGGCGATGCCGCTGACGCATTTGCAATCCTTGAGCAATCGTGCCACTGGAAAGACGGGCGCTTGAGTTAGGCTCGCCGCCCATGCACGAACGCTTGGCTGACTGGCTGCTGACGACCGACCCCGCCCAGCGGCTGCGGCTGGGCCAGGCCGGGCTCGCACTGTTGCTGATGGGTTTGAGCGTGCTGGTGATGCAGTACGCGGTCTGGGTCGCGAAGGCGCCGGTGGCGCCGGTGCTCTGGTGGACACTGCTGTCGCTGGGCGGGCTGATCGGCTTCTACCTGCTTATCCGCAGCGGCTGGTCGAGTCGCCTGCCGGACCCCTCGCTGACGGTGCCGCAGATGCTGTACGCGATCAGCAGTGCGGCCGCCGGCTATGCGCTGGCTGGCCCGGTGCGCGGCGCGATCTTCCCGATCCTGGCCGTGATCCTGATGTTCGGCATGTTCCAGCTGCGCGCGCGCAGCGCGCTGTGGGTCAGCCTCTATGCCTTGCTGCTGCTGGGCCTGGTGATGCTGGTGATGGCGATGCGGCGGCCCGAGGTCTACCGGCCGGCGGTCGAGTTCGGCCATTTTCTGATGCTGGCCTTCATGCTGCCCAGTGTGTCGCTGCTGGCCGGGCGGCTCAGCCAGATCCGCCGGCGCCTGGCGGTGCAGAAGCAGGAGCTGCAGCTGGCGCTGGAGAAGATCCAGACCATGGCCACCCGCGACGAGCTGACCGGCCTGCTGAACCGCCGCCGCATGCAGGAGCTGCTGGAGCAGGAGGTCTTGCGCAGCCGTCGCTCGGGCCGGGGTTTCTGCCTAGCCCTGCTGGACCTCGACCACTTCAAGCGCATCAACGACGGCCATGGCCACAGCGCCGGCGACACCGTGCTGCGCGCCTTCGCGCCGGCCGCGCTGGCGGCGATACGCGGCGCCGATGTGCTGGCGCGCTGGGGTGGCGAGGAATTCGTGCTGCTGCTGACCGACACCGCGCTGCCGGCCGCCCGCGCCGGCGCCGAGCGCCTGCGCCTGCAGGTCGAGAGCCTGCTGATCCCGGTCGGCGCCCAGGCCCTGGGCATCACCGTGTCGATCGGCCTGACCGAATATCGCGGCAGCGAGACGCTGGCCCAGCTGCTGGAGCGGGCCGACCTGCTGCTCTATGAGGCCAAGGCGCAGGGCCGCAACCGGGTCGAGGTGGGCTAGGGTAGGCTGCGGCCATGACTCATGCCGCGATGCCCATCCGCCACTTCCTGCTTGCGCTGGCCGTTGTCGCCATCTGGGGCAGCAACTTCGTCGTCATCAAGCTGGGCCTGAACGCCTTGCCGCCGCTGCTGTTCGCGGCGCTGCGCTTTTTCTTTGCGGTGCTGCCGGCGATCTTTTTCCTGCCGCGGCCCCAGGTCGGCTGGCGCAATCTGGCGGCCTACGGTCTCCTGATCGGGGTCGGCCAGTTCGGCGTGCTCTATCTGGCGATGCGCGCCCAGATCTCGCCGGGCCTGGCCTCGCTGGTGGTGCAGACCCAGGTCTTCTTCACGCTGCTGCTGGCGATGCGCCTGGCCAAGGAGCGGGTGCAGGGCTATCAATGGCTGGGCCTGGCGCTGGCGGCCGGCGGCATCGCGGTGATCGCCTCGCACACCGATGGCAGCACCACGGTGCTGGGCGTGCTGATGGTGCTGGCCGCGGCCTTCAGCTGGGCCTGCGGCAATCTCGTCGGCAAGCGCGCCGGCCGCGTCAATATGCTGGCCTATATGGTCTGGACCAGCTTGTTCGCGGTGCCGCCGCTGATCCTGCTGTCCCTGCTGGTCGAAGGCCCGGCCTCGATCGCGCAGGGGTTGCAGCAGGCGGGCTGGGGCACCTGGGCCGCCGTGCTGTGGCAGTCGGTCGGCAACACCTTGTTCGGCTACGGCGTCTGGGGTTGGCTGCTGGCGCGGCATGCGGCCGCCACCATCGTGCCCATGGCCTTGCTGGTGCCGGTCTTCGGCATCGGCAGCGCGGCCCTGTTGCTGGGCGAGCCGCTGCCGCCGTGGAAACTGGGCGCGGCCGCCCTGGTGATGAGCGGGCTGGCGCTGAACCTGCTGTGGCCCTCGCTCTACGCCGGCCTGCGCATCTTGAAGCGCTCGCCCAGCTCGAAGTAGTCGGCCGGGCCGCCGCCGCGCAGGATGGGGCGGGCGGCGGCGGTGTCGTAGATACCGTCCACCAGCAGCTGCTCGGCGATATGCACGCCCACCACCTCACCCAGGGTCAGCCAGGTATCGACCGCCGCGCCGGCCGCGCTCTGCAGCCGTATCAGCTGGCTCAGCCGGCACTCGAAGGACACCAGCGCCGCCGCCACACGCGGCACGCCAACGATGCGCGACGGCGCCGTCGCCAGCCCGGCCAGCGCGAACTCGTCGACCTCGGGCGGCACGGCCGCGCAGCTGGCGTTCATCTGCTCGGCCAGATCGCGCGTCGCGAGGTTCCACACGAACTCGCCGGTGGCCTCGATATTGCGCACCGTGTCCTTCCAGCCGGTGCTGGCGAAGCCGATGATGGGCGGCGTGTAGTTGAAGGCATTGAAGAAGCTGTAGGGCGCCAGGTTCAGCACGCCGGCCGCGTCGCGCGACGAGATCCAGCCGATCGGGCGCGGGCCGACGATGGCGTTGAAGGGGTCATGCGGCAGGCCATGGCCCAGCCGGGGTTCGTAGAAGTGTTCGCTCATATCGGTATCGTGAGGGTGGCGGGCTATGCTACGCGCTCATGACACAAGCTCATGATCAACAAGACACGGGCGCCGCGCTGCGCGGTCTGTATGCGGCCAGCGGCGGCGTCGGCGCGGTGTTCGACGCCAAGGTGGCCGACTACCAGGCCTCGCGGCCCGACTATCCGCCGGCCCTGTTCGACACGCTGGCCCGCGAGCTGGCACCGCGCCGTGTCGCCGATGTCGGCGCCGGCACCGGGCTCTTGACCCAGGGCCTGCTGGCACGCGGCTGGCAGGTGCTGGCGGTGGAGCCGAATGCGGCGATGCGCGCGGCCTGCGATGCGCGGCTGGGCGCGCTAGCCGGCTACCGCAGCGCCGAGGGCCGGGCCGAGGCGATACCGGCTGCCGCTGCCAGCCTGGACCTGATCACCGCCGCCCAGGCCTTCCACTGGTTCGAGCCCGAGGCCGCCCGGGCCGAGGCCTTGCGGGTGCTGAGCCCCGCCGGCCAGGTGGCGCTGGTCTGGAACGACCGCCGGCGCGAGCAGCCGCTGCACCTGGCGCTGGATGAGGAGGTGTTCGAGCGCCATGGCGGCGAGGGTCGGCTGCGCCTGCTGGCACACGAGGACCGCGGCCAGGTCGGACGCTTCTTCGCTGGCACCGCGCCGCGCGAATGGCAGTGGCCGCATGAGCATGGGCTGGACGAGGCCGGCCTGATCAGCCTGGTGTTCTCGCGCTCCTATATGCCCCGGCCCGACAGCGAGCCGGGTCGGGTCGTCACAGCGACGGTGCGTCAAATCTTTGCCCGCTTTGCGCGGGACGGCCGGGTGGCGGTGCCTTATACGACGGTGCTGATGCTGGGCCGGCCCGGCTGACCCGGCGCCGGCTCAGACCTCCTTGCTGTCGAAGATCAGGAGGTCCACGCCGGCCTGCGCGAAGTTGGCCAGGTCGGCGGCGGTGGCCTGGCCTTGCGGCGAGGCCATCGCGGCCTGGAGGGCCGCCAGCGAATCGAAGCTCAGGATGGCCGCCAGGTGCAGCGGCGACTCGCCCTGCGGCGTCATCACGGGCCCGCTGCTGACCTCGTAGCGGCGCAAGCCCGCGATGGTCTTGGCCAGCGGCACATGGGTGGCGTGGTAGTGGGCGTCGAAGGCGGCCGCATCGGCCGGCTTCTTGTAGAGCGCAACAAGCTTTGCCATGGACTTCTCCATACCCGGCCGTGACGGCCTTCGCTATGCTAGCCCCATGATTGATCAACGACGCCTGATGCTGCGGGGCTGCGGCCTCTTGCTGCTGGCCCCGGTCCTGGGCCGGGCGGCCGAGGGGCCGCGCCAGAACCTGCTGGTCGAGCTGCGCTGGGCCGAGTCCAGTGTCAGCGGCGCGGCGGTGGCCGGCGTGCGCCAGGGCGGCGTGGTGGTGGGCACGGCCGGCTCGGTCTCGCCCCGGCCGGGGCTGACGCTGTCGACCCGGCGCCAGGAGGCCGAGGGCAGCCAGATCCAGCGCGTGCTGGTGCTCAATGGCTACCAGGCCAGCGTGCTGCTCAGCGAGACCGAGCTGCTGCAATGGCTGGACTATGGGGTCGAGCTGCGCGGCGGTGGGAGGGAGCGCCCGCGCATCCATGCCCAGACCCACAGCCTGCCCATCGAGCGCCAGCGCGGTTTTGTGCTGACCCCGTCCTGGCCGGGCGGCAAGCAGCCGGTGCGGGTCGAGCTGCGTGCCTTGGGTGCCGGCCAGCAGAGCGGGGCGCAGAGCGAACTGCTGTCGACCGTTCTGGTGGCGATGGGCGACTGGCTGACGGTGGCGCGCAGCGGCGCTGCGACCCGCCAGCCCCAGGCCGGCGTGATCAGCAGCAGCGATGCCGAGGGCCAGAGCAGCCGTGAGCTGCAGCTGCGCGTCACGCTGGCGCCTTAATTGGTATTAAATTGGCATCATATTGGTGTTAGTCTCGGGGCTGCGAATCCCTGATGGAGACACCGAGCGATGCGTTCCCTGCTGCTGGCCACCGGCCTGTTCCTGAGCACCACACTGGCCCAAGCCGAGCCGCCGCTGTTCGGCGCCGGGCCGCTGGCGGTGGAGCGCGGCAGCGATGCCAAGGTGGTCGGCGCCTATGTGCCGAACTGGGAGCCGGTGGCCGTCGTCGATGCCATCAAGCCCGGCAGCCTGAGCCATCTGCTCTACGCCTTTCTGCGCATCTGCGGCCCGGGTCAGCTGGCGCAGGATGCGAGCAAGTGCGAGGGCAAGCAGGCTTTCGAGCTGGCCACCGGCAAGGTCGACAGCGAGTTCGATGCCGCCTTCCTGCGTCTGAAGGCCCGCCAGCCTCACATCAAGGTCGTCGCCTCGGTGGGCGGCTGGGGCGGCTCCGATCCCTTCTTCCATCTGGCCAACGACGCGGCGCGGCGCGCGGTGTTTGCTGCCTCGGCCATCGCCTTCCTGCGCGCGCACCCGGGCTTTGACGGCATCGACATCGACTGGGAGCACCCCGGCGGCAATGGCGCGGTCAACGGCGTGCAGCTCGGCAGCCCGGCCGATGGCCAGGGCTATGCCGATCTGATGAGCGAGCTGCGCCGCGCGCTCGATGCGCTGACGGCCGAGACCGGCCGGCCCTATCTGCTGACGACCGCGATCAACACCACCAGCGCCATCGTCGAGCGCATCAATTTCAAGCAGGCCCAGACCTCGCTGGATCTGGTCTTCATGATGACTTACGACTTCTACGGCGCCTGGTCGGCCGTGGCCGGCAACCACACGACGCTGCGCAGCAGCGCCCCCGAGGCCGACGACAGCCTGCAGCGCTCGGTGCGCAATATGGTGGCGGCCGGCGTGCCGGCGGCCAAGCTGGTGGCCGGCGTGGCCATGTACGGGCGCGGCTTCGCCGGTGTGGCAAGACCCGTCACCGGCGCGGCCAAGAAGGCCGCCTTCCCCGGCGCCGACGGCGCCGTGGTCTACCGCGAGATCGCCCAGCGCTACCTCGGCCCCAAGGGTCAGGGCTTGCGCGGTTTCAAGGCCCGCTTCGACCCGGTGACCGAGGCCTGGAATCTGCACCACCCCCAGCGGCAGCTCTTCATCGGCTACGACGACCCGCGCGCGGTGCGGGCCAAGGGCCGCTATGCGCTCGAGGCGGGCCTGGCCGGCCTGTTCGCCTGGGAGTTGAGCCAGGACAATGGCGACATCCTCAATGCAAGGAACGCCGGGGTCGGCCACCGGCTGCTGCCCCACGCCAAACCCTGACCCACATCAAGCCCGGCGGAGGCCGGCGGGCTCAGCATGCGCAGCATGAGCCGCCTCCTGATCATCCAGGGCCATCCCGACGGCAGCGCCCCGCATCTATGCCATGCGCTGGCCGATGCCTATGCGGCCGGTGCGCTCGATGCCGGCCATGAGCTGCGCCGTGTCGAGGTGGCGCGGCTGGACTTCCCGCTGCTGCGCAGCCAGGCCGAATGGCAGCAGGGCGCGCTGCCGGCCGGCCTGCAAGAGGCCCAGGATGCGATCGCCTGGTGCCAGCATCTGCTGATCGTGTTTCCGCTCTGGCTGGGCGATATGCCGGCGCTGCTGAAGGGCTTTCTGGAGCAGGTGGCGCGGCCGGGCTTTGCCTTCCACAGCGAGGGCAACAATATGCTGGCCAAGAAGGGCCTCGCCGGCCGCTCCGCCCGTGTGCTCGTGACCATGGGCATGCCGGCCGCGCTGTACCGCTACTACTTCCGCGCCCACAGCCTCAAATCGCTGGAGCGCAACATCCTCGGCTTTGTCGGCATCGCACCGGTACACGAGACCCTGATCGGCAGCGTCGAGGGTCTCAGCGAGGCCGCGCGTAAGAAGTGGCTGGCGCGGCTGCGCAAGCTGGGTTCAGAGGCGGCCTAGCCCATCCTCGCGCGTCAGCCGGTACAGGCAATGCCGGCGCAGCGCATGGCCCTCGGGCAGGGCGGGGTGGTCGAAATCCTCGGCGCTGTCGCTGCGCATGCCCAGTCGCTCCATCACCGCACGGGAGCGCAGATTGGTCAGCGCGGTGAAGGACACGATCTCGGCCAGGCCCAGCTGTTCGAAGCCTGCCGCCAGTGCCGCCCGCGCGCCTTCGGTGGCCAGGCCCTGGCCCCAGTGCGCACGCGCCAGCCGCCAGCCGATCTCCACGCAGGGCGAGAAGGGCAGCTGGCGGCGCGGCACGCTCAGGCCGATGAAGCCGATGAAGGCAGCGCTGTCGCGCAGTTCCACCGCCCAGTTGCTCCAGCCCCGCTCGGCGAACTGGGCCGTCCAGAGATCGATGCTGGCATCGCTCTGCTCACGGCTTTGCAGCGCGGGGAAGAACTCCATCACCTCCGGGTCGGCATTCAGCGCGGCAAAGGGCGCGCGGTCGCTGTCGCGCCAGGGGCGCAGCAGCAGACGGGCGGTGTTCAGGGTCAGCGGCATGGGGTGTTTGTACGCCATCAGCGCGGCGGCGGCGCTGCCTGCTGCAGCCTGAGCTCCCGAGTCGCCTCATTGCCCGCCCAGTCGCGCGCCAGCACCCGCAGCCGGTAACGGCCCGGCGCCGGCAGGGTCAGCCGGCCCTCGGCCAGGCGCCCCTGGTCGACCCGGTTCATCAGCTGGTAGCGAAAGCGGGTGCTGGCCTGGCCATGCACCGTGACGCCGCTGCCGGCGGCATAGGCGAGCTGGGTCATGCGGTCCTCGTCGACATCGCCCTGGGGCAGTTGCTCGAAACCGATCTGCCGGCGCGGCGGCTCGAAGCCCGGCAGCGGCCGGCCCGCCTCGTCGAGCAGCTGGTAGGCCAGGCTTTGCAGGCCCAGGCGGCGGCTCGGCTTGTTGCCGTCGACCTGGTCCCAGGCCTCGACCACCACGCTGAGGCCGGACGGGTCGGCAGGCAGCAGCAGATCGCCGCCCACGCGCGCGTTCAGCGGGCCGCCGGTCGCATCGAAGAGCTCGACCGAGACGATGTGCGGCGGCTGCCGGTCGCTGAAGTCCTTGAAGCCCAGGGCCAGCGCATTGCCCTGGTGGCCGGGCGCGCCCAGGCTCAGATGCACATGGGCCATGCCGTTGAGCGTGCCCAGCACCTCACCGGCTTCAAAGCGGGTGCCGCGCCGCAGCCGCATGCGCTCGGGCCGGCCCTGCTCGTCGCGCAGCGGCACGAAGCGCTGCGGATCGAGCGGCCGCCCGTCGGCGCGGCGGCCGACCCGCAGATGGACATAGGCCAGCGGCCCCAGCGCCAGCCCCTCGCCCAGCTCGCCATAGCCCCAGCTGGCCAGCGGGCTCGTGACCTTGGCGTCGGCGATCGCCAGCACCTCGGCGCCGACCGGGCCGGCGATGTCCAGCCCGCCATGCAGATGGTGGCGCGGCTCCATCGTGCGCTCGCCCTTGTTGCTCCTGCCGCCGCGCACCTCGCCCAGCACTCCGACCACCTCGTGCGGGCCCTGCTGCGGCTTGAGCGGCCAGCGCCCGGCCGTCTGCGGCAGCGGCTGCTGCGCCGACGGCCCCAGCTCGCCCAGCGCCGCC
>NZ_JAQOWX010000035.1:0-3447 GCF_028462495.1 Paucibacter sp. XJ19-41 | reverse complement strand
GGCGGTGCAACCGGTGGCTGGCGGCATCGGCCACTAGCAGGCTGCCGTCGGCCGCCAGCGCCAGGCCGGTCGGCCGGGCCAGCCGGTCGCCGGCGGTGATCTGCTGCAGCTGGCCATCGGGCGTCAGCTGCAGCACGCGGCCGCGCGCCTGCACACCGACATAAAGATGGCCGTCATGGCTCAGCGCCAGGCTCAGCGGGCGGCGCAGCAAGGCCTGCTCATCGTCCGGCGCGGCGCGCGCCACGGTCGTGACCGTGCCGTCCGGCGCCACCCGGCGGATCGCGTTATTGCCGGCATCGGCCACCAGGGCATGACCGTCGGCGGCTATCAGCAGCGCGGCGGGCGTGTCAAAGCGGGCCTCGGCGCCGATACCGTCGCGCTCGCCGGGCAGCTCGCCGCCGGCCAGGGTCAAGACCTGGCCCTCAGCATTGATCAGGCGGATGCGGTCGTTGTAGCTGTCGGCCACCCAGACCCGGCCCTGGCCATCGACGGCCAGGCCCAGCGGCCCGTTGAAGCGGGCCTGCTCGGCCGGCCCGTCGCGGTGGCCCGGCTGACCGTCGCCGGCCAGGGTCGAGACCTGACCCTCGGGCGTGATCTTGCGGATGCGGTGGTTGCCGGTGTCGGCCACATAGAGATTGCCGGCGGCGTCCAGCGCCAGTCCCGACGGCGTATGAAAGGCCGCCTCGGCGGCCGGGCCGTCGCGCCAGCCCTCGGCGCCGCTGCCGGCCAGGGTCAAGACCTGGCCCTCGGCCGTCAGCACCCGGATGCGGTTGCTGGTGCCGCCGTCGGCGATATAGAGCCGGCCGCGCGCATCGGCGACCAGGCCGTAGGGGTCGGCAAAGCGGGCCCGGACCGCCGGGCCGTCGCGCCAGCCCTCGACACCGTCGCCGGCCCCGGGCCGCAACTGGCCGCGCCAGCCGATGACGGTGGGGGCGGGGCCCTGCGGGGCGCCTGCGATTGGCGGGTCGGTGAGTTGCAATCCTGGGCGCGTGGCCAGCAGGGCGATCACGGCAGCGCCGAGGAACAAGGCACTCAACAGAACGGGACGGCGCATCATCGGCAGGGCTTAGGGCAGGGCGCGCATCGTAGCCTTGTCTCGTCACGAGCCGAAACATCGTCTATCGTTCGCCGCGTTTCGTTTCTCAACCTTGCACGCTCTCATGAATCAAGCCGTCCTCGTCATCGATGTCCAACATGCCCTCAGCCACGGCGTCTATGCCGCCTTCGACGCCGACCGCGTGATCGAGCGCATCAATACGGTCTGCGCCAAGGCCAGGGCTGCCGGCGTGCCGGTGATCCTGATCCAGCATCAGTCGGTCGGCGGCGCGCTGGACCATGGCAGCGAAGGCTGGCAGCTGGCCGCCGGTCTGGCGGTGCAGCCCGGCGATATCCGGCTGGGCAAGACCGCGACCGACTCCTTTCACAAGACCGAGTTGCAGGCCTTGCTGCAGCGCCTGGGCGTCGAGCGCCTGGTGGTCTGCGGTTTCCAGAGCGAGTTCTGCGTCGACACCACGGTGCGCCGCGCGCTGGGCCTGGGCTATCCGGTGAGCCTGGTGGCCGACGGCCATTCGACCTTGGACGGCCCGCTGCTGTCGGCCGCCCAGATCAGCGCCCATCACAACCGCACGCTGGCCGACATCGGCAGCTTCGGGCCGCGCGTGACGCCGGTGGCCGCCGCCGATTTGAGCTTCGAAGCGCAGTCCTGCAGCAAGGACTTTGTCGATGCGGGCGGCATCCGACTCGCCACGCTGGCCGATCTCGAGCCTGTCGCGGCCCTGTTCGACGCCTACCGCCAGTTCTACGAGCAGGCGCCGGATCTCGCGCTGGCCACCGGCTTCATCCGCGAGCGCTTGCAGAAACAGGAGTCGGTGATCCTGCTGGCCCGCGATGCCCAGGGGCAGGCCATAGGCTTCTGCCAGCTCTACCCGAGCTTCTGCTCGGTCGAGGCCCGGCCCATCTATGCGCTCTACGACCTTTATGTCGCGCCGGTGGCGCGCCGCTCGGGCACGGGCCGGGCGCTGCTGCAGGCCGCCGAGCGGCTGGCGCTCGAACAGGGCAAGGCCCGCATGGACCTGACGACGGCCAAGACCAACCGGGCCGCGCAATCGGTCTATGAGTCGCTGGGCTGGGTGCGCGACGAGGTCTTCTACGCCTACAGCCGGCAGCTCGGCCGCTAGCACCGGGCCGTAAGCCCGGCCCGCTCACCAGGGCAGCGTGCTGCCGTCGTAGCTGAGGAAGGCGCCGCTGTCCTCAGGGCGGGCGGCGTCCAGCACGGCCAGCATCTGGGCGGCCGCCAGCGCCGCTGGCCGGCCGATCTCGGCACCGCGAAAGGGCGCGGACAGCGCCGAGCTGACCGTGCCCGGATGCAGGGCCAGGATCAGCGTGTCGGGCTTGCTGCGGCGCAGCTCGATCGCGGCGGTCTTGACCAGCATGTTCAGCGCCGCCTTGGAGGCGCGGTAGCTGTACCAGCCGCCCAGCCGGTTGTCGCCGATGCTGCCGACCTTGGCCGAGAGCATCACCATCAGGCTGCGCTGCCGGCCATCCAGCAGCGGCGTGAAATGGCGCAGCAGCAGGGCCGGGCCGACCGTGTTGGCGCTGAAGGTGGCAAGCATCTGGGCCGGGTCCAGATCGGCCAGGCGCTTCTCGGGCATGAAGCCCTCGCCGTGCAGCAGACCGGCCGCGTTGATGATCAGCTGGAAGGGGCCCTGGTCGGCCAGCGC
Source organism: Paucibacter sp. XJ19-41 (assembly GCF_028462495.1). NCBI lineage: Bacteria > Pseudomonadati > Pseudomonadota > Betaproteobacteria > Burkholderiales > Sphaerotilaceae > Roseateles > Paucibacter sp. XJ19-41. Next base: position 727 of record NZ_JAQOWX010000035.1, on the reverse strand, counting down.
AGCGGCCGCCTCGGCGATGCTGTCGGGCCGCGCGAAGTCGATGGCCAGCGGTGACGAGTTGCGGTGCAGTGCAACGCACAGCCCGCAGTGCGGGTCGGCCCGCAAGGCCTGCGCAAATGCGGCGCCGAGGGCGCCTGAGGCGCCGATGACCAGGGCACGGTAGCCGTCGGGCAGTTTGCCAAGCAGCGCTTGGTCTGGAGGCGGGGCTGCTGTCATGGCGGCAGCGTAGCCGAGATGGACAGGCCCTGCCGCGGCCGGGACAAGCCGGCACAATGCGCCGCCATGAGCTCTTCCTCAGTGCGCCTTGAGCTGGCCGTCATCGGCGCCGGCATCGCCGGCCTGGCCTGTGCCGGCGCCTTGCAGCAGGCCGGTCACCGGGTGCGGCTGTTCGAGAAGAGCCGTGGCCCCGGCGGCCGCATGAGCACCCGGCGCGACGAGGCGGCCGGCTGGCAATGCGACCACGGCGCGCAGTACTTCACCGCCCGTGATCCGGACTTCCGCGCCGAGCTGCAGCGCTGGCGGGCGGCCGGCGCCGCCGCGCTGTGGACGCCGCGCTTGAGCGTCATCGGCGAGGCCGATCGGCACCGCCGCGAGGCCGGGCTGGAGCGCTTTGTCGGCCTGCCGCAGATGACGGCGCCGGCCCGGCTGCTGGCCGCCGAGCTGGCGCTCAGCAGCGACTGCACCATCACCGCGCTGCAGCGCGAGCCCGGGGGCTGGCGGCTGCGCA
>NZ_JAQOWX010000034.1:0-45806 GCF_028462495.1 Paucibacter sp. XJ19-41 | reverse complement strand
AGCGCTCCGAGAAACTCGGAGCGCTTTGCTCTTGGCGCCCTTCGCAGCCGTTTTGACACGGACTGTCAGGGCGCCTTTTCTTGTTTCTGGGTGGCCACCGCCAGCAGTTGCTCGATCACCCGGGCCGCCTCATGCCGCGCTGCCTCCGTCCCCTGCTCGGCGCTCCAGCGCGCCAGCTGATTCATCGCGCCATTGAGCGCCGCCGCCAGCGCGTCGGACTGCAGCAGGCCGGTCGCCGTATGCGCCTGACGCATCTCGCGCAGCCCCTGCTGCAGCGCCGCATAGCCATGGCGCGCATCCAGCGCTTCCCACTGCGCCTCGCCCAGCACCGCCGGCGCATCGATCAGCAGCACCCGGCAGCGCCCCGGTTCGCCAACGGCGGCCATCCAAGCCAGTGAGCCCAGGCGCAGGCTGTCGTCGGTCACATCGGCCGTTGCCGCCTCGATGGCCTGGGCCAGTTCGCCATGCATCTGCTCACAGACCGCCTGAAACAAATCCTTCTTGTCGCGGAAGTGGTGATAGAGCGCGCCGCGCGTCAGCCCGGTGGCGGCCAGCAGGGTCTCGGTCGAGGTCGCGGAATAGCCCTGGGTCTGGAACAGCGCACGCGCCTGCGCAATCAGGCGCGCGCGCGAATCGGCCGCCTGCTGGGCCTTTTTGCCCAAGGGAGCGGCTGGCGCGGCTGGCTCCGGGGTCGGAGCGGAGGTGGTGTTTTTCTTTGGCATCACCGTTGACATACAGACTGTCTGTATTTTAAAGTCAATTTACATACAGACAGTATGCATTTGAAAACAGGTGAAAGTCATGCAGATTCTGGATCACTACCCCCTCGTCACGACCAGCCAGCCGCAGGCCTGCGCCGAGTTCTATCAGCGCTACTTCGGCTTCGAGACGGTGTTCTCGTCGAGCTGGTTCGTGATGGTGCAGCGCCCCGCTGAAACGGGCCACGCCATCACGCTGGCCTTCATGAGCGCCGACCATCCGTCGATGCCGCCCGGGCCGGAACTGTTCAGCGGTCGGGGCCTGCTGTTGACGCTGCAGGTGGCCGATGCCATGGCGGCCCAGGCCGAGTTGCGCGCGGCCGGCGTCACGATCAGCTACGAGGCACGGCGCGAACCCTGGGGCCAGATCCGTTTCCAATGCCTGGACCCTGCCGGCCTGGCGCTGGACATCTGCGAGCAGGTCGAGCCTGCCGCCGGTTTCTGGGACCCGTTCATGCAATGAGACGCCGGCTGAAGCCCATATCCGGCCCTGCTGACCGAGAGCCCGGCGGCCTTGCGTTAAATTCGGGGCATGGGTTTCAGATCATTTGCCGTCGCTCGCCTGCCCGCTGCCCTCACCGGCTTGTCAGGCCTACGCCCCGCCCCCGAGCCGACCGAGGCCGAGGCGGCGTCGTTCGACGCGCTGGTGCATCGCCTCGCCTACTTGCCGAAATCGGACATCAAGCGCATCCGCGAGGCCTATAAGTTCGCCGACGAGGCCCATCTGGGCCAGTTCCGGGCCAGCGGCGAGCCCTACATCACCCATCCGATCGCGGTGGCCGGCATCTGCGCCGAATGGCGGCTCGATGCCCAGGCCATCATGGCCGCGCTGATGCACGACGCGATGGAGGATTGCGGCATCACCAAGACCGAGCTGATCGAGCGCTTCGAGGCACCGACCGCCGAGCTGGTCGATGGCTTGACCAAGCTGGACAAGCTGCAGTTCTCGACCAAGGAAGAGTCGCAGGCCGAGAGCTTTCGCAAGATGCTGCTGGCGATGGCGCGCGATGTGCGGGTCATCCTGATCAAGCTGGCCGATCGTCTGCACAATATGCGCACGATGCAGGCGATGGCGCCCGACAAGCGCCGCCGCATCGCCCGCGAGACGCTGGACATCTATGCCCCGATCGCCCATCGCCTGGGTCTGAACCAGATCTACCGCGAGCTGCAGGAGCTGTCCTTCAGCTTCATCAACCCCTGGCGCCATGCCGCACTGTCCAAGGCCATCGGCAAGGCGCGCGGCAATCGACGCGATCTGGTCTCGCGCATCGAGCGCGATGTCGTCAAGTCCTTCGCCGAGGCCGGCATCAAGGTCGAAATCCAAGGCCGCGAGAAGACCCTGTTCTCGATCTACAAGAAGATGAAGGACAAGCACCTCAGCTTTGCTCAGGTCAGCGACATCTTCGGTTTCCGCATCGTCGTCGACGAGCTGCCGACCTGCTACCTCAGCCTGGGCGTGCTGCACCAGCTCTACAAGCCGCAGCCCGGCCGCTTCAAGGACTACATCGCGATCCCCAAACCCAATGGCTACCAGTCGCTGCACACCACGCTGGTGAGCCCGCTGGGTACGCCGGTGGAGTTCCAGGTGCGCACCGAGGCCATGCATCTGGTCGCCGAGAAGGGCGTGGCCGCGCACTGGATGTACAAGAGCCGCAGCGATGCCCAGGCCGCCCAGCAACTGGGCGCGCACTGGCTGCAGTCGCTGATCGACATCCAGGACGAGACGCGCGACGCCAACGAGTTTCTCGAACACGTCAAGATCGACCTGTTCCCCGACGCCGTCTACGTCTTCACGCCCAAGTCCAAGATCATGGCCCTGCCCAAGGGCGCGACGCCGGTGGACTTCGCCTACGCGATCCACTCCGATGTCGGCGACCACTGCGTGGCCGCCCAGATCAACGGCGAGCCGGTGCCGCTGCGCACCGAGCTGCGCAGCGGCGATGTGATCGAGATCGTCACCGCCGCCGGTGCTCGCCCCAACCCGGCCTGGCTCAGCTTTGTGCGCACCGGCCGGGCGCGCTCGAAGATCCGCCATTTCCTGAAGAATCTGGAGCAGGACGAGTCCCGCGAGCTGGGCGAGAAGATGCTGGCTCAGGCTCTGCGCGCCGAGGGCCTGGCGCTGCCCAGCCTGGACGACGACGACAACGAGGCCGCCCAGCTCTGGCAGCAACTGGCCCGCTGGGCCGGCAACCGCCATGTCGACGAGCTGCTGGTCGAGGTCGGCCTGGGCCGCAAGATCGCCACCATCGTGGCCAAGAAGCTGGCCCGAATGCTGGCCGAACAGGGCCAGCGCCCCGATGCGGTGATGCTATCGATGGGCCGCTTTGCCAACGATGATGCGCCGGCCCAGGGTCAGGTCACGCTGGACGGCAGCGAAGGCGCCTCGGTGCGCCTGGCCCCCTGCTGTCGCCCGATCCCGGGTGACGAAATCAAGGGCTATCTGGGCCGTGGCGAGGGCCTGATGGTGCACACGGCCGAATGCCAGGTCGGTCGCCGTCTGTTCCAGCGCGATGCCGAACACTGGATCGCGGTCAACTGGGCCGACGAGCTGACCCGCTCCTTCGAGGCCGGTGTGGCCGTGCTGCTGAACAATGGCAAGGGCGTGCTGGCCCAGGTGGCCCAGGCCGTCAGCAGCGCCGAGGCCGACATCACCCACATCTCGATGAGCGACGAGTCACAGGCGCGCGAGACTGCCGAGATGAGCTTGCTGCTGAGCGTGCGTGACCGCCTGCATCTGGCCGATGTGCTGCGCACCCTGAAGCGCTCGCCCTCGGTGCTGCGGGCCTGGCGAATCAAGCCCTGATCAGCTTGCCGGCGCGGGGTAGCTGACCTCCAGCACCTCCAGCCGCTCGACACCGCCGGGTGTCATCAGCTGCACCTCGTCGCCCTCGCGGGCCTTCAGCAGCGCGCGCGCGATCGGCGAGATCCACGACACCTCGCCGGCCAGGCTGTCGCTCTCGTCGATGCCCTTGATCGTGATCGTGCGCTCCTCGCCTTTGGCATTGGCATAGGTCACGGTGGCGCCGAAGAAGATCTGGTCGCTGCCATGGTGGGCGCTGGGATCGGCCACCTCGGCAATGTCCAGGCGCTTGGTCAGAAAGCGCAGGCGCCGGTCGATCTCGCGCAGCCGCTTCTTACCGTAGAGGTAGTCGCCGTTCTCGGAGCGGTCGCCATTCTTGGCCGCCCAGGAGACGATCTCGACGATCTTGGGCCGCTCCACGTCCAGCAACGCCATGAACTCGGCGCGCAGCCGCGCATAGCCGGCCGGCGTCATGTAGTTGCGCGTGCCCTGCGGCAGCGACGGCAGGGCCAACTCCTCGTCGTCCTCGTCCTGCGTGCTTTCCTTGGTGAATGCCTTGCTCATGGCGTGTATTGTGTCGCCAGTGCAAAAGAACATCAGGAGACAGCATGAGCCAGGGGCCACTGAGCGGCTTGCGTGTGATCGAGTTCGCCGGCATCGGCCCCGGCCCCTTTGCCGGCATGCTGCTGGCCGATATGGGCGCCGAGGTGATTGTTATCGAGCGGCCGGTGGCGCTGCGCACCCTGGGCGCCGGCGAGGCGATGAACCGCGGCAAGCGTTCGATCTGTCTCGACCTGAAGAATCCGCTGGGGCTGCAGGCGGTGCAGGCCCTGGTCAACAGCGCCGATGCGCTGATCGAGGGCTATCGGCCCGGCGTGATGGAGCGCCTGGGCCTGGGCCCGGCGACTTTCGAGCACAGCAACCCGCGCCTGGTCTATGGCCGTGTCACCGGCTGGGGCCAGACCGGTCCGCTGGCCCAGTCCGCCGGGCATGACATCAACTATGTGGCGCTGACCGGTGCGCTGTCGGTCGCGACGCGCGCCGGCGTGCCACCCAGCCTGCCCGCCACCTTGCTGGGCGATATGGCAGGCGGGGCGATGTTCCTGGCCTTCGGCCTGGTCTGCGCGCTGCTGGAGGCCAGGGCCTCGGGGCGCGGCCAGGTGGTCGATGCCGCGATGGTCGATGGCGTCGGCACCTTGACCGCGCTGATTCATTCGCTGCGCGGCAGCGGCCTGTGGAGCGAGCGGCCGGCCGAGAATTTCTTCCTGCACAGCTCGCCCTTCTACGACAGCTTCGAATGCGCCGATGGGCAATACCTGACCCTGGGCGCAATCGAGCCGCCGTTCTATCGCGAGCTGCTGCAACGCCTGGACTTGGCCGATGTCGACCCCGCGCAGCAGTACGACATACGCCAATGGCCGGCGCTGCGCGAGCGTGTCGCCGAGCGTATCAGGAGCAAGACAAGGGACCAATGGGCGACGCTGCTGGAAGGCAGCGATGCCTGCGCGGCACCGGTGCTGAGCCTGGCCGAGGCCGCCGAGCATCCGCACAACCGGGCTCGCGGCAACTTTGCCGAGATCAACGGGCAGCTGCAACCGGCCGCATCGCCGCGCTTCTCGCGCACGCCGGGCCGCACGCCGCAGGCCGGCCCCACACCCGGCGCGCATACGCGCGAGCTGCTGCTGGAACTGGGGCTGACGCCCGAACAGATCGAGTTGCTGACACGCTAGCTGGCGAGCTCGGACGTGTCGGTACGCGAATCGATATCAATCGATGTCGATCTATGCCCTTCTTGATCGTCGTACCGATGCAAGCACCTCGACTTCATCACGGACAGGATTCCCGATCCCGGAGATCTCCGGTCACACCAATGAAGCAGGCCTCATTCGTCACCATGGTTGAAGGAAACCTCCTCATGCGCCTTTCTTTGAAGACCCCTGCCGGCCTTGTCTGGCTGCTCGTCTGCATCGCCTGCATTGCCGCAGCGGCATTCGCGCCCATCCACGCCCAAGCGACGCCGGTCGCGCACGCCAGCAAGCGCCAGATCGCCAACAGCGGTCACCTCGCGGTCAACGGTCTCAACTACTACTACGAAATACACGGCAAGGGCGAGCCCCTGCTGCTGTTGCACGGCGGCCTGGGTTCGATCGAGATGTTCGGGCCGGTGCTGCCGATGCTGGCCAAGTCGCGGCGCGTCATCGCGGTGGACTTGCACGGCCACGGCCGTACCGCCCTGGGCGAACGAAAGATCGACCTGCCCGATATGGGCAACGACATGGCGGGCCTGATCAGCGCGCTGGGGCACAAGCAGGTGGATGTGCTCGGCTATTCGCTCGGCGCCGGCGTGGCCTTGCGGCTGGGAGCCCAGCACCCGACGATGGTGCGCCGCCTCGTCCTGGTCTCGGGCGGCTATGCGCAGGACGGCTTCTATCCCGAGATGCTGCCTATGCAGGCGCAGGTGGGTGCCGCGATGGCCGAGGCGATGAAGGGGACGCCGATGTACCAGTCCTATGCCAAGCTTGCGCCGCGGCCCGAGGACTTTCCGAAACTGCTCGACCAGATGGGCGAGTGGATGCGCAAGCCTTACGACTGGTCCGATGATGTGAAGAAGCTGGCCATGCCGGTGATGCTGGTCTACGGCGACAGCGATATGTTCCGCCCCGAGCACATCGTTCGCTTCTACCAGTTGCTCGGTGGCGGGCTCAAGGACGCCGGCTGGGGGCGCGAGCATATGTCACGCAACCGGCTGGCGATTCTGCCGGACCTGACGCATTACGAGATCTTCTTCGCGCCGGAGATGGCCCGCACCGTGCTGCCCTTCCTCGAAGGCAAGAGCGGATCGAAGTCGTGGTCGCAGCAGGTCCAGAAAGCCCGCTGAGCCTGCACAAGCGATAGCCGCCTCCCGGCGGCTGTATTCCCAGCAAAGAAAAACGGCCTAGAGGTTTGAGCCTCTAGGCCGTCGATTTGCTTCTTGTTTTTTTGGTGCGGCTGGCAGGATTCGAACCCACGACCCCTTGGTTCGTAGCCAAGTACTCTATCCAACTGAGCTACAGCCGCACGACGTTCTTTCTTCTTCTGACTCGACCCTACCCGTCGTGGGATGGCAGGATCCGATGTTTTTTGGTGCGGCTGGCAGGATTCGAACCCACGACCCCTTGGTTCGTAGCCAAGTACTCTATCCAACTGAGCTACAGCCGCACGACGTTCTTTCTTCTTCTGACTCGACCCTACCCGTCGTGGGATGGCAGGATCCGATGTTTTTTGGTGCGGCTGGCAGGATTCGAACCCACGACCCCTTGGTTCGTAGCCAAGTACTCTATCCAACTGAGCTACAGCCGCACGACGTTCTTTCTTCTTCTGACTCGACCCTACCCGTCGTGGGATGGCAGGATCCGATGTTTTTTGGTGCGGCTGGCAGGATTCGAACCCACGACCCCTTGGTTCGTAGCCAAGTACTCTATCCAACTGAGCTACAGCCGCTCCAAGCCCGCTACTATAGCACGGTATTTATAGCGTGGGCAAATGTTTGCCACTTGGCTGTCATCTTTCTCATTGAGCGGTGGCGGCCGCTTCGAAGCAGCGGGCGCGGCGCTCCATATCGCCGTCGTGGGTCGCCAGCGCCGCCAGGGTCAGCCAGCTGCGGCGGCGTGCGGCCACCGGCAGGCTGCGGTCTTCGGCGGCCTGCTCCAGCATCAAGCGGGCCTTGCCCCAGAGCTGGCGCTCGGCCAGCGCATGGCCCAGCGCATAGGCCAGATGCCTGTCGCGCGGGAAGCGCTGCACCGCCGACTCCAGCCGCTGCAACCACTCCGGACCCAGGCCCGGCACCGCCAGCACCAGGGCCTCGGACAGCACGACGCGCTCGTCATTGCCCAACTCGTCGAGCTGCTCCCAGAACGGCCGCAGCCAGCCACGCCCGTCCTCCGGCGCACCAAGCCCGGCCGCGCATTGGGCGGCACGCGCGGCGACGAACACATCGCGGCGATCGGTGCCGTCGAGCTGCAGCCAGACCTGACGCAGCTGATCGACGTCTCGTGCGGCCTCCAGCGCCTCGAAGGCCAGCGAGCGCAGCAGCCCCTGGGCGGCGACCTTGGAAAAGCCTTGATGCTTGGCCAGCAGTCGGGCGGTGCGCAGCGCCTCCAGTGGCTGCTTGGCCAGACGCGAGGCCTGCAGCTTCAGCCGCAGGGCCTGGGTGCGGCGTGCCACACCAGGCCCCAGCTCGGCCAGCAGATCCAGCGCCCGGCTCGCGTCGCGATCATCAAGCGCCCATTCGGCCGCCAGCAGCCGCGCGCCCTCTTCCGAGGCCTTGGCCTGCGGCACGCGCTGGGCCAGATCCAGCGCCTGCTGCAACTGCTCATCGCGGCGACGCCGGTCCTGCAGCCGATGCGCGCTGTGCGCGGCCAGCAGATGGCTCAGGGCCATGAAAGCACCGTCCTGAGGCAGTTCGGCCGTTTGCGCCTGTATCGTCAGCGCGCGTTGCGCCGCCTTCTGGGCACGGCCATAGCGGCCACCGAAGAACTCGGACAGCGCCTCGCGCAGCGCCAGCTGCGCGGTACGCTCGCGCTGCGCCAGCCGCCACTCGCGGGCGCGCTGGGGCAGGCTGGTCAAGGCATTCAGCGTATGGATCAGCGTGACCAGCGCGAAGCAGCTGCCCACCAGCACCAGCAGGAACAGGTTCAGCGAGACATCGAGCCGCCAGCCATTCCAGTAGAAACTCACCAGGCCGTCATTGCTGCCCAAGGTCAGCGCGGCCACCACCGCCACCGCGAACAGCAGCACCAACCAGATCATCGTGCGCATAGGAAAGCGTCGCCTTTCGCGTCAACGGCCACCGGCGGCCAGCAGGGCCGCCAGCGTGTCGTCGGGACGCGGCACATTGACCTGGCGCGCCTGGCCGGCCACCTGGCGCAGCAGCTCGGAGGCGGACACCACCTTGCGCGAGCGAGCGTCGAAATAGCGGTCCAGCAGCGACTGGGTATCGCGCAGGTCGGCCTGGGCGGTGTCGAACTGCCGGCTCAGCAGCGCCAGACGCGCGTTCAACAGTCGCAGCTTCAGGTTCTCGCGCAGGAAAAAGGCTTGTTCAGGGGCCAGCAACATGGCCTCGGGGTGATCGATACGGGTCACCCGGAGCAAGGACTTGGCCTCCAGCCAGACATGGCCGGCCAGGTCGCGCCAGCGCTCCTCGGCGACTCGCATCCAATGCGAGAGCAGGCCATCGTCGGCCGGTGCCGAGGCCGCAGAAGCCGTCTTGGCAGGCTTGGCTGCGGCCCGCTCGACGCGAGCCTGGCGAACCGCCATCGCTTCGCTGGTCTTGTCCGCAGCCGACAACATCGGCAGCTCGTCGAGCAGGCGCACCACCTCGTCCAGCTTGATCGCCAAGGTCGAGACATCGACCACGCTGACCGCCTTGACGCGATCCAGATCACGCGCCACCGCGCGCCGCACGCCTTCCAGGCGCGGCTGCTTGTGACGGGCCAGGCGCTCATCGGCCTGGCGCAGCGCCGCCACCAGCGGCTCGGCACTGCCGGTGATGCCGGCCTGCTGCAAGGCGACGCGCAAGGCGGACTCGATATCGACGATGACGTTCTCGTCGCGCGAGCGCGACATCGACTGGATCAGCTCCTCCAACTGGCCGCGCTGCAGCGCCACCTCGGCCAGCCGCGCCTCCAGCAATGCCACCTTGGCGGCGGTATCGCGGGTCAGGTCTTGCGACTGGCGTGCCAGCGTGCGGGCCTCACTGGCCTCGCCCTGGCTCAAGCCCTGGCGCCGCACCAGCTCCTGCTCCAGCTCCTTGAGCCGTGTCTGACCCTGCCAGGCCAGGCCCAGCGCAGCCACCGACAGCACGGTCAGGCCGGCAGCCAGCGCCGGCACCCAAGGAGGCGCCTTCGCACCGGCCGCTGCTGCGGGCGCTGTGGCGGGAATGGGAGGCGCCGCCGCAGGGGCAGTCGCCTCGGGCATAGAGGAGGGGGAGGAGATGTTGTCGCTCACGGTCAAAACGATTGTAGGGGGCGCTCTTGCAGGGCCAGCAAGGCCCGGGCCACCGCCGCCGCATCGGGTCGCGCCAAAACCACATGGACCAGGCCCAGACGACGCGCGCGCTCGGCGATGCGCTGGTGGGTGGCGATGGCGCTTGCCCGCGACCAGTCGATGCCGGCGCCGGCCAGGGTTTGCAGATGGTCAAGCGCTTCGGCGCTGCTGAACAGCCAGACATGCTGCTCAGGGGCCGCCAGTGCGGCATCCAGCGTGGTTCGCTCGGCCTCATCAAGGGTGGGGCAGCGGCGCCTGTAGACCCCGTACTCGGCCACCCGCGCACCCCGTTCGCGCAAGCGCTGGGCCAGCCAGTCGCGTCCGCCGTCGCCGCGCAGCATCAGGGCCAAGCGCCCATGCCAGTCCTGCTCGGCCAGCAGCGGCCACAGATGTTCCGAGTCCAGGCTGGCGGCATCGGCCGGCGGCTGGACGATGTGCGTCTCGGGCACACCGGCCTCCCGCAGGGCCTGAGCACTGCCCGGCCCCACGGTGGCCGCCAGGGCGCCCTCGGGCCAGACCTGGCCGGCCGGCCGCGCCGCGAAGAAATGTGTCACCGCATTCGGGCTGACGAACATCGCCAGCCGCGCCTGCGGCAGCTCACGCCAGGCCTGCTCGGCGGGCCTACGGTCGGCAGCGGCGGCAATCTCGATCAGCGGCAGCGTCCGCACCGTCACGCCGAGGGCGGCCAGGCGCGCTTGCCAGGCACCGGCCTGCTCGCGCGGCCGGGTCAGCAGCAGCGTCAGTGGCTCGGGCACGGCGCCGGCAGGTAGTCGCGCGCGCCGCGCTCGCGCAGCAGCTGGGCGGCCTGCTCGCCGAGTTGGCGGGCTTCGGCCTCGGTTTGCGGCGAGCCCGTCAGCTCGACCTTCAGCAGCGGCAACTCATGCTGCTCGGCATGGCCCAGCGCGGCGGTCAGCGTCAGCCTATCGCCCTGCCATTGCGCGTGAGCCGCCAGCGGCATACTGCAGCTGCCGCCCAGCGCCCGCGACACCGCTCGCTCGGCCTGTGTGGCCAGCCAGGTCGGCATGTGCGAGAGCGCGTTCAGACTGTTCTTCAGCGCCGCCGCGTCGGCGCGCACCTCCAGGCCCAGCGCGCCCTGGCCGGCGCAGGGGATCATCTGCTCGACGCTGAAGACGCTGCGGATGCGCGCGGCCAGGCCCAGGCGCTTGAGTCCGGCGGCCGCCAGCACGATGGCGTCGAAGCCGCCTTCGTCGAGCTTGCGCAGCCGGGTGTCAAGATTGCCACGCAGCGGCTCGATGCGCAGATCGGGGCGCTGCGCCTTCAGCTGCACGACCCGGCGCAGGCTGGAGGTGCCGACCACACCGCCCTGCGGCAGCTCGGCCAGGCTGTCGTAGCGGTTCGACACCCAGGCATCGCGCGGATCCTCGCGCTCCATGATGGCCACCAGATCGAAGCCCGCCGGCAGGTCCATCGGCACATCCTTCAGCGAATGCACGGCCAGATGGGCCCGGCCCTCTTCCAGCGCGGTCTCCAGCTCCTTGACGAAGAGGCCCTTGCCGCCGATCTTGGACAGCGCGCGGTCCAGGATCTGGTCGCCCTTGGTCGTCATGCCCAGCAGCTCGACGGCCAGGCCCAGATCCTGCTCCAGCCGCGCCTTGACATGCTCGGCCTGCCACAGGGCGAGGCGGCTTTCCCGGGTCGCGATGATCACCGGCTTGACTATGTTTGATGCGCTCATGGCCGGCATGCTAGCGCAGCAGGAAAACGATGAAGAAACTGTTAAAGTCAGATTGAAGTAACTCGGTTACATCACCCCACCCGCTTTTTCGCATCAACCCACGACGAGCCCTGCCATGCCCGCAAGACCCGCCTCCCGCCCCGCGAAGACCCTCAAGCCCTCCCCCGCTGCCGACAAGAACCAACCGCTGATGGAGGACATCCGGCTGCTGGGCCGCATCCTCGGCGAGGTGATACGCGAGCAGGAGGGCCGCGAGGCCTATGAGCTGGTCGAGCGGGTGCGCAAGCTCTCGGTGGCCTTCCGCCTGAAGCGCGACGCCCAGGCCGGCAAGATCTTTGACAAGCTGCTGAAAAGCCTGTCGGGCGACCAGACCGTCAGCGTGATCCGCGCCTTCAGCTACTTCTCGCATCTCGCCAATATCGCCGAGGACCGCCACCATGTGCGCCGCCGCGAGATCCACGACCGCGCCGGCAGCCTGGCCGAGGGCTCGCTGGCCTTTGCGCTGGAGCGCCTGCACCAGGCCGGTGTGCGCCCGAGCGAGATCGCCAAGACCTTGCAGCACGGCTTCATCTCGCCGGTGCTGACCGCCCACCCCACCGAGGTGCAGCGCAAGAGCATTCTGGATGCCGAGCGCGCGGTGGCCGAGTTGGTCGGCGCCCGCGACGGCCTGCACACCGAGCGCGAGAAGCGCGACAACGAGGTCTTGATACGCGCCCGCGTGACCCAGCTCTGGCAGACCCGCATGCTGCGCTACTCCAAGCTGACGGTGGCGGACGAGATCGAGAACGCGCTGTCCTATTACCACTCGACCTTTCTGCGCCAGATCCCCAAGCTCTATGCCGAGCTGGAAGAGGCCCTGCCCGGCCACCAGTTCAACAGCTTTCTGCGCATGGGCCACTGGATAGGCGGCGACCGCGATGGCAACCCCAATGTCACCGCCACCACCTTGCGCCACGCCTTGAAGCGCCAGAGCGAGGTGGCGCTGCGCCACTACCTGACCGAGATCCACGAGCTCGGCGCCGAGCTGTCGATCTCGGCGATGCTGGCCACCATCAGCCCGCAGATGCAGGCCCTGGCCGAGCGCAGCCCGGACCGCAACGAACATCGTCTGGACGAGCCCTACCGCCGCGCGCTGACCGGCATGTACGCCCGCACGGCCGCCACCCTGCACGAGCTGACCGGCACCGAGGCGCTGCGCCACGCGGTCGCGCCGCAGGACCCTTACCGCTCGCCCGACGAGCTGCTGGCCGATCTGCGCGTGATCGAGCACTCGCTGCGCAGCCACCATGCCGAAGCCCTGATCGCGCCGCGCCTGCAGCCGCTGATACGCGCGGTCCAGGTCTTCGGCTTCCATCTGGCCACGCTGGACCTGCGCCAGAGCTCGGACCAGCACGAGGCGGTGATCGCCGAGCTGCTGGCCACCGCCCGCATCGCGCCCGACTACAGCGCGCTCGACGAGGCCCAGCGCCGCACGCTGCTGCTTCAGCTGCTCGGCGACGCCCGGCCGCTGCGCGTGATCGGCGCGGCCTACAGCGACAAGACCGTCGGCGAGCTGGCCATCTTCGAGGCCGCCCGCGAGGCCTTGCAGCGCTATGGCCGCGAGTCGCTGCGCCACTACATCATCTCGCACACCGAGTCGGTCAGCGACCTGCTGGAGGTGCTGCTGCTCTTGAAGGAAGTCGGCCTGGTGCGCGGCACGCTGGATGGCGAAGCCATCAGCGACCTGATCGTCTCGCCGCTGTTCGAGACCATCGGCGATCTGCGCGAGGCGCCCGGCATCATGGCCGAGTTCTATGCGCTGCCGGGCATCGCCGCGCTGATCCAGCGCAGCGGCGCCGAGCAGGACATCATGCTGGGCTACTCCGACTCCAACAAGGACGGCGGCATGTTCACCAGCTCCTGGGAGCTGTACCGCGCCGAGATCGCGCTGGTCGAGCTGTTCGACGAGCTGCGCAAGAAGAACCCGCTGACCCTGCGCCTGTTCCACGGCCGCGGCGGCACCGTCGGCCGCGGCGGCGGCCCCAGCTACCAAGCCATCCTGGCCCAGCCCCCGGGCACGGTCAACGGCCAGATCCGGCTGACCGAGCAGGGCGAGGTGATCGCCTCCAAGTACGCCAACCCCGAGATCGGGCGGCGCAATCTGGAGACCCTGGTGGCCGCCACGTTGGAAGCCACCCTGCTGCACCCGACCAAGAGCGCGCCCAAGAGCTTTCTGGACGCCGCCCAGGCCCTGTCCGATGCCAGCTTCAAGGCCTATCGCGGCCTGGTCTACGACACGCCGGGCTTTGCCGAGTACTTCTTCGCGGCCACGCCGATCCGCGAGATCGCCGAGCTGAATATCGGCTCGCGCCCGGCCTCGCGCAAGGCCACCCGCGCGATCGAAGACCTGCGCGCCATCCCCTGGGGCTTCAGCTGGGGCCAGTCGCGCGTCGCGCTGCCGGGCTGGTGCGGCTTCGGCTCCGGTGTACTGGCCTTCCTCGGCGACGGGGAAGCGCGCACGCAAAACCTGACCCTGCTGCGCCGCATGGTCAAGCAGTGGCCCTTCTTCCGCACCCTGCTGTCCAATTTGGACATGGTGCTGGCCAAGACCGATCTGGACATCGCCGCGCGCTATCTGGAGCTGGTCGAGGACCGGCGCCTGGGCAAGAAGATCTTCGCGGCCATTCAGGCCGAGTTCGCCCGCACCCAGGAGGCCCTGACCCTGATCACCGGCGAGAAGCAGCGCCTGGCCGCCAATCCGGCGCTGGCCCGCTCGATCGAGCACCGCTTCCCCTATATCGACCCGCTGAACCATCTGCAAGTCGAGCTGATGCGGCGTTACCGCGCGGTCGCGCCCGACAAGCGCGCCGAGGACCCGACGATGGAGCGGGTGCAGCGCGGCATCCATCTGTCGATTAACGGCATTGCGGCGGGGCTGCGCAACACCGGTTGAGGCCTCGTATAGTGGGTCGATCGAGAGACTTGGGGAGTTCGCGTTGACGCGCCATCTGTTGATCATCGACCCGCAGAACGATTTCTGCGACATCCATGGCGCCAGCCTGCCGGTGGCCGGTGCCGATGCCGATCTGCACCGGGTCGCCGCGCTGATACGCGCCGAATCGGCCGGCCTGGACGCCATCACCGTCACGCTGGACACGCATCGCCGGCTCGACATCGCCCATCCGGGCTTCTGGTTCAGGGCCGATGGCGCGGCGGTGCCGCCCTTCACCCAGATCACCGCGGCCCAGCTGCGCGCCGGCGAATTCAGGCCGCGCGATGCCTCGGCCCTGCCCCGCGCCCAGGCTTATCTGGACGCGCTGGAGGCGCGCGGCCGCTACACCTTGATGGTCTGGCCCGTGCATTGCGAGCTGGGCAGTTGGGGCCACAACATCCATGCCGAAGTCCAGGCCGCCGTCGTGGCTTGGCAGTTGCAGCGCCAGCGCCATGTCCAGTTCGTGCTCAAGGGCATGAACCCCTGGACCGAGCATTACAGCGCGCTGCAGGCCGAGGTGCCCGACCCGACCGATCCCGGCACCCAGCTCAACCAGGGCCTGGTCGAGCGCCTGGATGCCTGCGATGAGCTGTGGATCGCCGGCGAGGCCAGCAGCCACTGCGTCAAGGCCACGGTGGAGGATCTGGTGTCTCATCTGCCCAGCGGCCACATGAACAAGCTGGTGCTGATCGAGGACGGCATGAGCCCGGTGGGCGGCTTCGAGGCCCAGGCGGCCGAGTTCCTCGCGCGGATGCGCGGCCAAGGCCTGCGCATCGCCCGCAGCAGCGAGCTGAGCACATGAGCGGCGAGCGCAGACCCGTCATCTCCAGCCTGCTGGAGACCGACCTCTACAAGTTCACGATGTGGCAGGCCATGCTGCATAGGCACCCGCAGACCCAGGCCGAGTACAGCTTTGTCTGCCGCAACGCGCCGGCCTACCCGCTGGCCGAGCTGCTGGACGATGTCAATCGCGAGCTCGATCACTTGTGCGCGCTGAGCTTCGCGGCCGACGAGCTGGCCTATCTGGGCGGGCTGCGCTTCATCAAGTCCGACTTCGTCGACTTCCTGCGCATCTTCCGCTTCCAGCGCGACTTCATCCGGGCCCGCGCCGACGGCCCGCATCTGGAAATCATCGCGCGCGGCCCGCAGGTCCATGTGATGGGCTTCGAGATCTATGTGCTGGCCATCGTCAACCAGCTCTACTTCCGCCGCTTTGACCGCACCGAGGCGCTGCGGACCGGCCGCGAGCGGCTGCAGGCCAAGCTGGCCCAGCTGCGCGACTTTGCCGCCGAGCCGGCGCGCGGCCACCCTTTCGAGTTCTTCGACTTCGGCCTGCGCCGGCGCTTCTCGGGCGACTGGCATCGCGAGGTGATCGCGACGCTGGCCGCCGAGCTGCCGCAGTATTTCAAGGGCACCTCGAACGTGCTGCTGGCCCGCGACCTGGGCCTGGTGCCGATAGGCACGATGGCACACGAGTATCTGCAGACCTTCCAGGCCCTGGATGTGCGCCTGCGCGACCACCAGAAGGCGGCGTTGGAGGCCTGGGTGCAGGAGTACCGCGGCGATCTCGGCGTGGCGCTGACCGATGTGGTGGGCATGGATGCCTTCCTGGCCGATTTCGATCTCTATTTCGCCAAGCTCTTCGACGGCCTGCGGCATGACTCGGGCGATCCGGTCTGGTGGGGCGAGAAGGCGCTGGCCCATTACGCCAAGCTGCGCATCGATGCACACACCAAACGCCTGGTGTTCTCCGACAGCCTCAACATCACCAAGGCGCTGGAGCTGTACCGGCATTTCGCCGACCGCACCCAGCTGGGCTTCGGCATTGGCACCTCGCTGTCCAACGATATGGGCCTGCGCACCCTGCACATCGTGATGAAGCTGACCCAGGCCAATGGCCAGCCGGTGGCCAAGCTGTCCGACAGCCCCGGCAAGACCATGTGTGACGACCAGACCTTTCTGGCCTATCTGCGCCAGGTCTTCGGCATTCCCGCCCCTCAAGTTGCCGGGCCAGCGGCCGATAAACAGGGCTCGGAGGCGCCATGGACATCAACACCACATCCCTGATCAACAATCTGCATAGCTCGCAGGCCGGCTCGGTGCAAGCCAGCGCCCAGCTGCTGGTGCTGAAGCAGGCGATGAACCTGCAAGGCCAGGGCGCGATGGCGCTGCTGGCCTCGGTGCAGCCGCCGCTGGCCACCAGCGGCAATCTGGGCACCCAGCTGAACGTCTACGCCTGAGTGGGCCGCGGGCGCCGGGCTCAGTCCCTGTGCCCCGCCAGCGCCTCGCGCACCGCCGCCACCTGGCGCCGCGAGACGGCCAGCCACTCGTTGACATGGGCGATGCGCACCGCCCAGCCCTCGGCCCCTTCGCCGCCATCCGCCGAGCCGCCATCGAGCTCGCCGAAATCGGTCGCCGCATGGCGCTCCAGTTCACGCACCGCCGCCTTGGCCACCAGCGCATTGCGATGCACGCGCAAAAAGCGCTCACCCAGGCGCTGCTCCAGCTCCGAGAGACTGCCGTCCATCACCAGGCTCTGACTGGCGGTGCGCAGGGTCAGATACTTCATCTCGGCCTTCAGGTACAGCACCTCGGACAGCGGGATGCGCAGCAGGCGGCCGCGGTCATTGATCGAGATCACCTCGGCCTCAGCCGCCTTTTCGCCGGGCTCGCGGCGCGCCGCCGCCCGCTCGGCCAGGCGCTGCGCCACCCGTGCCAGCGCGGCCTGCAGGCGGTCGCGCCGCACCGGCTTGGTCAGGTAGTCGATCGCATCGAGCTCGAAGGCCCGCAGGGCATGCTCGGCATAGGCGGTGACGAACACCACCGCCGGCCGCAGCGGCAGCTCGCGCAAGGCCTCGGCCAGCTGCAGGCCGTCCGGGCCGGGCATTTGCACATCAAGAAGCACCAGATCGCAGCCATGGTCTTTCAACCAGGCCTGGGCTTGGGAGGCGGTGCCGGCCTCGGCCACCACCTCGGCGCGCGGCTCGTCGCAGGCCTCCAGCAGGCCGCGCAGGCGCATCCGCGCCAGCGGCTCGTCATCAACCAACAGGACTTTCAAAGCGGGCTGTGTATGCATGGCAATGGGCTCAGCGCGGCAGCAGGATGCGCACCGTGAAACGCTGGGCCTCCTGGCTCACCTCAAATCGGGCGGCCACATCATGCATCAGACGCAGACGCTGGCGCACATTGCGCAGCGCCAGGCCGTGGCCGGCCTGCTTGGCCTTGGCGCCGACCGTGTTGACCACCAGGATCTCGACCTCGGCGCCGCGCGCGCGCGTGCTCACCTGCACATCGCCGCCGCCGTCATTGGGTTCGACCCCATGGCGCACCGCGTTCTCGACCAACGGCTGCAGCAGCAGCGGCGGCACCCGGGCGCCGGCGGCCGCCGGGTCGAGCTGCCACTGCACCCGCAGGCGCTCGCCGTAACGGATCTGCTCGATGTCCAGATAGCGCCGCGCGAGCTCGACCTCGGCCTCCAGGCTGACCACGGTATCGGCCTCGGCCAGCGCCACGCGAAACAGCTCGCTGAGGTCCTCCAGCACCCCCTCGGCGCGCTGCGGGTCGACACGCACCAAGGCCATCGCGGTGTTCAGCGTGTTGAACAGGAAGTGCGGCCGGATGCGCGACTGCAGCTCGACCAGACGGGCCAGCGCATCGGCCGGGCGCTGCGTGCGCTCGCGCAGCTTCAGCCAGTACAGCAGCATCGCGGCGGTGGCGCCTCCGGCCAGCGCCACGCTGAGCAGGCGAAACCAGCCACTGGCCTCGTCGCTGGCCAGGTTCAGCAGCTGCCAGCCCCCCAGCGCGCACAGCGCCCCCAGGCTCAGCACCACCAGCCACTGCCAGGGCTCGCGCCAGCGCGCCAGCAGGCGCCGCAGGCCACAGACCAGCAGCAGCCACAGCAGCACGCCGCTGAGCGTCACCACGGTGCCGCTGCTCATCCACAGCGCCCATTGGGAAAAATCGCGGGCCCCCAGCGCCAGCCCCAGCGCCAGCAGCAGCTGCACGCCCAGCACGGCACGCAGCACCAGGCCGACATGGCAGACATCGAAGACCCGCTGGGCGTCGAACAACGGTGAGAACCGCTGGGCCTCGGTCGGCTGCGGCGCCAGGCCCAGCACGCTGGTCAGGTTGCGACTGTCGGACCAGTCATGCTCATGTCGTCCCGCCATCGTCTGCCAGCCCCTCGATAGAATCGCGTTTTCCCTATTTTGCTCCAGGCCGATCTCGCGTCGATGCGGGCCGGCCCTGCCGCCATCCCACCATGTCCCAGCCCGCAGACAACCAACTCGCCAACAAAGCCCAAGCCTGGTCCGCCCTGTTCTCCGAGCCGATGAGCGAGCTGGTCAAGCGCTACACCGCCAGCGTGTTCTTTGACAAGCGCCTGTGGGCTGCCGACATCCAGGGCAGCCTGGCCCACGCCGAGATGCTGAAAGCCCAGGGCATCTTGTCGGCCGAGGACCACGGCGCGATCGAGCGGGGCATGGCCCAGATCCGCGGTGAGATCGAGGCCGGCAGCTTCGAGTGGAAACTGGACCTCGAGGATGTGCATCTGAATATCGAGGCCCGCCTGACCGAGCTGGTGGGCATTCCGGCCAAGCGCCTGCACACCGGGCGCAGCCGCAATGACCAGGTCGCCACCGATGTGCGGCTGTGGCTGCGCGGCGAGATCGATGAGCTGAACGCGCTGCTGAGCGCGCTGCAGCTGGCCCTGGTCGAGGTGGCCGAGAAGAATGCAGAGGTCATCCTGCCCGGCTTCACCCATCTGCAGGTGGCCCAGCCGGTGGCCTTCGGCCATCATCTGCTGGCCTACGTCGAGATGTTCGCCCGCGATGCCGAGCGCCTGGCCGACACGCGCCGCCGCGTCAACCGCCTGCCGCTGGGCGCGGCCGCGCTGGCCGGCACCAGCTACCCGCTGGATCGCCAGCGCGTGGCCAAGACCCTGGGCATGGAAGAGGTCTGCCAAAACAGCCTGGACGCCGTATCGGATCGCGACTTCGCGATCGAGTTCACGGCCGCCGCCTCCTTGATCATGGTGCACATCTCGCGCCTGTCGGAGGAGCTGATCCTGTGGATGAGTCAGAGCTTCGGTTTCATCGACCTGGCCGACCGCTTCTGCACCGGCTCGTCCATCATGCCGCAGAAGAAGAACCCCGATGTGCCAGAACTGGCGCGCGGCAAGACCGGCCGCGTGGTCGGTCATCTGATGGGCCTGATCACCTTGATGAAGGGCCAGCCCCTGGCCTACAACAAGGACAATCAGGAGGACAAGGAGCCGCTGTTCGACACCGTCGACACGCTCAAGGACACCTTGCGCATCTTTGCCGAGATGGCCGGCGGCATCACGGTCAAGCCCGAGGCGATGGAGCGCGCCGCGCTGAAGGGCTATGCCACCGCGACCGATCTGGCCGACTACCTGGTCAAGAAGGGCCTGGCCTTCCGCGACGCGCACGAGATCGTCGCCCATGCGGTCAAGACGGCCATCGGCATGGGGGTCGATCTGTCGGCGCTGCCGCTGGCCGAGCTGCAGAAGTTCGATGCCCGCATAGCCTCCGATGTGTTCGAGGTGCTGTCGCTGCGCGGCTCGCTGAACGCCCGCAACATCCTCGGCGGCACCGCGCCGGCCCAGGTGCGCGCCCAGGTGGCGCGGCATCGCGCCCGGCTCGGCGCCTGATCTTGAGCCAGCGCAAGCCCGACCCGACAGGGTCGGGCTAGGCTGGCGGCCATGAACAGTCTGACTTGGAGCGACGACCTCGCTCTCGACCACCCCCAGCTGGATCGAACCCATGAGGAGTTCGTCGAACTGCTGAACGCGCTGGCCGCCCTGCTTGCCCAGGGGGCTGCCGATCCCCTGCCCCTGTATGCCCAGCTGCTGGCCCATACCGAGGCCCACTTCGCGATGGAAGAGGGCTGGATGGCAGCCACCGGCTTCGCGCCCGACAACTGCCATGCCCGCCAGCACGCGATGGTGCTGGACCTGATGCGCCAGGTGCAGATCCATGCCCATGCGCAGCAAGACCTGGAACCGCTGCGTCGGCTGCTGCCGGAGCTGATCGGCTGGTTTCCCGCCCATGCCGAGATGATGGATGCGGCCCTGGTCTATCACATGGGCCAGCTGGGCTTCGACACCGGCACCGGCCGGATGAGTCGACCGCCGCTCCAGTCCACCCCGGCCATCAGCTCTTGCGGCAACAACAGCTGCGCGTAGACGCTTGGCAAGCCGGGCCTGGCTTCGTATACTGTATGCATCAACAGTATTCGAGGGGTCCATCATGCGTTCCTGCTATCGCCAGACCTACAGCCCGGCTCCCGTGCTGCGTGTTCCTCGCTGGCTGCGCAGCCTCTGGGTCTGGTTGTGA
Organism: Paucibacter sp. XJ19-41; assembly: GCF_028462495.1. Lineage (NCBI taxonomy): Bacteria > Pseudomonadati > Pseudomonadota > Betaproteobacteria > Burkholderiales > Sphaerotilaceae > Roseateles > Paucibacter sp. XJ19-41. The sequence continues at coordinate 25,201 of NZ_JAQOWX010000034.1, read as the reverse complement.
GCCGCGCCTGCTGCTGACTTCGCGTTGTCAGCAGGGCCGCCTGACAATCGCCGCATGGCCCGCCCACCGGATTCCGCTGCCCTCCCCGACCGCCTGATCGCGCATCTGGACATGGATGCCTTCTACGCGTCGGTGGAGCTGCTGCGCTATCCCGAGCTGAAGGGCCAGGCCGTCGTGATCGGAGGCCGCCGTGCCCATGAGCCCAAGACCTTGGCCGACGGCACCCGCCGCTACGCCCGGCTGCGCGACTACACCGGTCGCGGCGTCGTCACCACCTCGACCTATGCGGCGCGCGATCTGGGTGTGTTCTCCGCGATGGGCCTGATGAAGGCGGCGTTGCGCGCGCCCGATGCCATCCTGCTGCCCACCGACTTCGACGCCTATCGCAAATACTCCCGGCTGTTCAAGGCGGCCGTGGCCGAGATCGCGCCGGTGATCGAGGATCGCGGCATCGACGAGATCTATATCGACCTCAGCGAGGTCGCCGGCATCCGCGAGCCGGTCGGGCACGACCCGCTGGGCGGCGTGCGCGCGGTGGCGCGCGATATCAAGAACTCGGTGCAGCGAGCCACCGGCCTGAGCTGCTCGATCGGCATCACCCCCAACAAGCTGCTGTCCAAGATCGCCTCGGAGCTGGACAAGCCCGACGGGCTGACGATACTGCTGGCCAGCGAGATCCCGACCCGCATCTGGCCGCTGGCGGCGCGCAAGATCAATGGCATCGGCCCGAAGGCCGCCGCCAAGCTCGCCACCCTGGGCCTGGAGACCGTCGGCCAGATCGCCGCCGCCGATCCGGCGATGCTGATCAGCCAGTTCGGCACAAGCTACGGCAGCTGGCTGCACGAGGCCGCCCATGGCCGCGACCAGCGGCCGGTGGTGACTTATAGCGAACCGGTCTCGATCAGCCGCGAAACCACCTTCGAGCGCGATCTGCATGCGGTGCATGACCGCGCCGAGCTCTCCGCCATCTTCAGCCGGCTGTGCGAACAGCTGGCCGGCGATCTGGAACGCAAGGGCTACCAGGGCCGGACGGTAGGCATCAAGCTGCGCTTCGAGGGTTTTGTCACCGTGACCCGCGACCTGACCCTGGATGCGCCGATCGCCGACTTCGCAGCGCTTCGTCATGCGGCCGGCAGCTGTCTGAAACGGGTCGATCTGAGCCGGCGGCTGCGGCTGCTGGGCGTTCGGATCGGCGGCTTGTCGCGGCCGGGCGACGCCCAGTCGGTACCCAGGCCGCTTCGAAAGGCCGCCGCGCCCCGGCTGGAAAGCCAGGACTTGTTCTAAGGCCGGCGTCGCAACAGCAGCTCGTACAAGGCCCGGGCCGCCGTGCTCAACTCCCGGTCACGCCGCCGCACCAGAAACAGCTGCCGGTCCGCCAGCCCTCGCCAGCGCAGCTCACGGGTGGCCAGCTCCGGCTGCCTGAAATGAAACAGGCTGAAGGCCGGCACCACCGACAGGCCCAGCCCGGCGCGCACCATGCCCATCACGGTGGCCAGTTGCTCGACCTCCATCAGGGTCTGCAGCCGCAAGGGATGGACGGCCGCGTCCAGCAGCTGGCGCACGCTGCTGTGGCGGGCCAGGTGGATGAAGGGAAAGGGCAGCAGATCGCGCGGCTTCAGGCTGGGCCGCGACAGCAGCTCATGGCCCTGCGGACAGACCAGGTGGAAGCGGTCGCTGGCAAATGGCTCGGCGCGCAGCTCGGGCGTATCGGCCCGCACCGCGGCAATCGCGAAATCGGCCTGGCCCTCGCGCACCCGCTGCAGACAGGGCTCGCTGAGCACATCGGCCACCTGCAGCGCGATGCCCGGATGAGCGCTGCGGAACTCGCTGAGCAGGCCCGGCAACCAGCCCGCCGCCAGCGAGGGCAGCAAGGCCAGCGAGACCTGGCCGCGACGCAGCTGGGCATGGTCGCGCACCTCGGCCAGGGCCTGGCCCAGCTGGGCCAACAGCGGCGCGGCGCTGCGCTCGAACACCTGGCCCTCCACCGTCAACGCGACATGGCGGGTACTGCGCTCGAACAGGCGTGCGCCGACCGCCGTCTCGAGGCCCTGGATCAGCGCGCTGAAGGCAGGCTGCGACAGATGGCAGTGCACGGCGGCCTGGGTGAAGCTGCGCAGCCGCGCCAGCGCAACAAAAGCCTGCAGCTGGCGGCTGGAGATGCTGGCCGAGGAAGCGGGATCGTCATTCATCTGAATTTCAGAATAACCGATCTGAACAATCGAATTCACAGCTCAGACATCCGAGCCTAGAGTCGCTGCCATGGATGCGATAAGACCTGCTGTGTTGCGTGTCGCCTCGGCCGCCGGCTTTTCCGGCGACCGCAGCGATGCCGCCTTGCCTCTGGTGTGCGAGCTGCAAGCCTGCGGCGGGCCGGGCGTGCTGATCTTCGAGACCCTGGCCGAGCGCACGCTGGCGCTGGCCCAGCTGGCGCGCCGCGCCGACCCCGAGGGCGGTTATGAGCCGATGCTCGACGAGCTGCTGCGCCCGGTGCTGGCCGACTGCCTGGCCAGCGGCATCGCCATCGTCAGCAATTTCGGCGCCGCCAATCCGCGCGGCGCGGCACGGCGCATCCGCGCGCTGGCCGCCGAGCTGGGCCTGGCGCCGCCGCGCATCGCCATCGTGCTCGGTGATGACCTGAGCGGCCCGGCCCAGCGCCCCCTGCTTGAGAAAGCGCTGGGCGTGGCCGACAGCTCGGCCTGGGTCTCGGCCAACGCCTACCAGGGCGCGGCACCGATCGCCGAGGCGCTGCGCTCCGGCGCGCAGATCGTCGTCTGCGGCCGGGTCGCCGACCCGGCGCTGGTGCTGGGCCCGGCGATGGCCCACTTCGGCTGGGCAGCGGACGACTGGGACCGGCTGGCGCGCGGCACGATGGCCGGCCATCTGCTGGAATGCGGCGCCCAGGTCAGCGGCGGCTACTACGCCGACCCGGGCTACAAGGAGGTGCCAGGTCTTGCCCAGCTGGGCTACCCGATTGCCGAGATCGATGCCGACGGCGGCTGCCTCATCACCAAGCCGCCCGGCAGCGGCGGCCGCATCGACCGCCATACCGTCACCGAGCAGCTGCTCTACGAGCTGCACGACCCGGCCGCCTATCTGACCCCCGATGTGATCGCCGATGTCAGCGCGGCCGAGCTGCACGAGGAAGGGCCGGACCGCGTGCGACTGACGGGCGTGCGTGGCCATCCGCGGCCGGACACTCTCAAGGTCAATGTCTGCCAGCCCAGCGGCTGGCTGGCCGAGGGCGAGATCTCCTACGCTGGCCCGCGCGCCGAGGGCCGCGCACGGCTGGCGGCCCAGGTGCTGCGCGAGCGCCTGCCCGAGCTGGCCCTGCGGGTCGATCTGATCGGCGTGGCCAGCCTGCTGGGCGATGACGCCGGCCTGTGGCTGGACGCACAGCCGACGGGTGCGGCGCGCGATGTGCGCCTGCGCATCGCGGCCCAGCATGCCGACAAGGCCACGGCCGAGCGCCTGTGCCGCGAGCTCAATGCCCTCTACACCTGCGGCCCGGCGGGCGGCGGCGGCGTGCGCACCGCGCTGCGTCAACGCCTCGCGCTTGCCTCTTGCCTGCTGCCGCGCGAGGCCGCGCCGGCCTGGTTTGAGTTCCTGGAATGAGGGAGGTGAAGCGATGAGCCATGAACTGAAAGTCCCGCTCTACCGCCTGGCCCACAGCCGCAGCGGCGACAAGGGCAACCGCAGCAATATCAGCGTGACCGCCTGGCATGCCGCGCTGTGGCCGCTGCTGGTCGAGCAGCTGACGCCCGAGGCGGTGGCCGCGCATTTCGCGCACCGCCACCCGCAGGGCGTTCAGCGCTATTTGCTGCCCCGGCTCTGGGCCATGAATCTGGTGCTGGACGAGGTGCTGGACGGCGGCGTCAACGGCGCGCTCAACCTCGATGCCCATGGCAAGGCGCTGAGCTACTGGTTGCTGGACATGGAGCTGGCCGTGCCGCCGGCCCTGCAGCCGCTGCTGCTGCCCGAGCCGATGTGAAGAATTTCAACAAGGAGACAAACGAGATGACGATCAAGACTTTCAAGCACCTGGCCCTGATGCTGGCCGCCCTGTCGCTAAGCTCGGTGGCGCTGGCCCAGCCCTACCCGGCCAAGCCACTGACCTTTGTCGTGCCCTTTGCGGCCGGCAGCGCCACCGACCAGTTGGCCCGTGCGCTGGGCCAGAGCCTGGGCGAGCAGAGCAAGCAGACCGTGGTGGTCGACAACAAGGCCGGTGCCAGCGGCATGCTGGCGGCGCAGGCGGTGGCGCGCGCGCCGGCCGACGGCTACACGGTATTGATTACCACCAACACCACCCACGCGGCCAACGAGCATCTGTACAAGAAACTGGGCTACGACCCGGTCAAGGATTTCGCGCCGATCACTGCGCTGGGCAAGGGCGGCCAGGTGCTGGTCGTCAACCTCGCCTCGCCCTACAAGAGCGTGTCCGAGCTGCTGGCCCAGGCCCGCAAGACACCGGGCAAGCTCAGCTTCGGCAGCGGCAGTTCGTCGAGCCGGGTGGCCGGCGAGATGCTGCAGCAGTTGGCCGGCGTGCAGCTGCTGCATGTGCCCTACAAGAGCAATCCGCAGGCCGTTACCGACCTGCTGGGCGGCCAGATCGATCTGATGATCACCGACACCGCCACCGGCCTGCCCCAGATCCGCGGCGGCAAGCTGCGCGGCCTGGCGGTCTCGATCAACAAGCGCATGGCCCTGCTGCCCGAGCTGCCCACCATCGCCGAAGCCGGCGTGCCCGGCTATGACATGGGCTACTGGTTCGCCGCCTATACGCCCGCCGGCACGCCGCCGGCCGTGGTGCAGCGCCTGCAGGAACTGCTGGCCAAGGCGGTGCAGAGTCCGGCCGCCAAGAGCTTCTTTGAGAGCAGCGGCGCCGAGCCCTACACCACCACGCCCGAGGGCCTGGCCCAGTTCCAACGCGAGGAAGCCCTCAAATGGGGCCGCATCATCAAGGCGGCGGGGATAGCGGCCGAGTAGGCAGGGACCACATCCAGGCCGCCACTGCCGCGCAGCAGGCCCCGGGCAACCAGCACCAGGCCAGTGGCAGGGCATAGGCTGCCCACAGCGAGCTCAGCGCCATCATCGCGGTGGCGAACTGCTTGGCCCGCAGTGGGATGGCGCGGGTGGCCCGCCAGTCGCGCACGACAGGGCCCAGGCGCGGATGGTTCAGCAGCCAGTCCTCGCAGCGCCGGCTGCCGCGCGAGAAGCAGAAGGCCGCCAGCAGCACGAAGGGCGTGGTCGGCAGCAGCGGCAGGAAAATGCCGACGATGCCCAGCAGCAAGCACACGCCGCCGGCCAGCAGCCACAGGGCGCGCAGCCAGGTGGGGCGTCGGGACAGGGCCAGCTCGGTCGAGGTCATCGGCCAAATCTTCGCACAGGGCTACAGTGCAGCCATGAATGAGCCCGCCGACCTGCGCTACCCCTCCATCGACGCCCTGCGCGCCTTCGAGGCTGCGGCCCGGCTAGGCAGTCTGGAGCGGGCCGCCGAGGCCTTGTGTATCAGCGCCAGCGCGGTGTCCAAGCGCCTGACGGCGCTGGAAGAGCTGCTGGGCACGGCGCTGCTGATGCGCGCCGGCAAGCAGCTCAGCCCCAGCCCCGCCGGCAAGGAGTATCTGCAGCAGGTGCGAGGCGTGCTGGCCGCGTTGGCCGCCATGCCCTTGCACCAGCGCGCCGCGCAGCGCCAGCAGCGCCTGCGCATCACCGTGCCGCCGACCTTCGCGCGCCAGATCCTGGTGCCCGCCCTGCCCGGCTTCAGCGCCGCCCATCCCGAGCTGGAGCTCGAACTGGTACTGAGCATCCCGTTCCTGGAGGAGACGGCGCCCGAGGCCGATGTCGAGATCCGCAATGCCGAGCTGAGCGAGGGTCAGGTCTTGCTGATGGATCGCGTCACGCCGATGGCCGCCCCCGCCTTGCTGGCGCGCCTGCCGACACTGGCCCAGCCGGCCGACCTCGCGGCCGCGCCGCTGCTGCGCACGCCCTTGCAGCCCTGGGCGCCCTGGCTGCGTGCGGCCGGTCTGGACTGGCCCGAGCCCAGCCAGGGCACACGCTTTGTCGACCTGGGCCTGACCCTGGAAGCCGCCGTCTGCGGCCAGGGCGTGGCACTGGCCCGGCCCAGCCTGGCCCTGCCTTATCTGCGCAGCGGCGCGCTGGTGCGACCGTTCCCGCTGAGCGTGCCGGCCGACAAGCCCTACGGCCTGCTGCAGCACAGCGACAGCGCGGCCGCCGAGGCCTTTGCCGCCTGGCTGCACGCGCACTGCCGACGGCTGGCGGAAGAAATTTCCGCGCTGACCTGAACAAGATTCCGCGGCCGCCAGGGTCGGCTGGTCTAGCATGCGGCAAGCAAACAAGGAGACGCTGCCCATGCCCGTGATCACCTGCATCGAAGACCTGCGCGTGCTGGCCCAGAAACGGGTGCCGCGCATGTTCTACGACTATGCCGATTCGGGCAGCTGGACCGAGAGCACCTACCGCGCCAACAGCGCCGACTTCCAGGCCATCAAGCTGCGCCAGCGCGTGGCGGTGAACATGGAGAACCGCAGCTGCGCCACCACCATGGTGGGCCAGGCCGTCAAGATGCCGGTGGCCATCGCGCCGGTGGGCCTGACCGGCATGCAGCATGCCGATGGCGAGATCCTGGCGGCGCGGGCGGCCGAGAAGTTCGGCGTTCCCTTTACCTTGTCGACGATGAGCATCTGCTCGATCGAGGACATCGCCGAGCACACCAGCGCGCCCTTCTGGTTCCAGCTCTATATGATGCGCGACCGCGAGGCGATGGCCCGCATGATCGAGCGCGCGCGCGCCGCGCGCTGCAGCGCCCTGGTGCTGACGCTGGACCTGCAGGTGATAGGCCAGCGCCACAAGGACCTGAAGAACGGCCTGACCGCACCGCCCAAGCCCACCTTGCGCAATCTGATCAATCTAGCGAGCAAGCCGCGCTGGTGCCTGGGCATGGCCGGCACACGCCGCCACACCTTCCGCAATCTGGTCGGCCATGTGAAGGGCGTCAGCGATATGCGTTCGCTGGCGGCCTGGACCAATGAGCAATTCGACCCGCGCTTGTCCTGGGCCGATGTGGCCTGGGTCAAGGAGCGCTGGGGCGGCAAGCTGATCCTGAAGGGCATCATGGATGTTGAGGACGCCGAGCTGGCTGTGGCCAGCGGCGCCGACGCCATCGTCGTCAGCAACCATGGTGGCCGCCAGCTCGACGGCGCGCCCTCCAGCATCCAGGCGCTGCCAGCCATCGTCGCGGCCGTGGGCTCGCGCATCGAGGTCTGGATGGACGGCGGCATACGCGGCGGCCAGGACGTGCTGAAGGCCTGGGCCCTGGGTGCGCGCGGCACGATGATTGGCCGCGCGATGGTCTACGGCCTGGGTGCGATGGGCGAGGCCGGCGTCACCCGCGCGCTAGAGATCCTGTACAAGGAGCTGGATGTCACGATGGCTTTTTGCGGCCACACGCAGCTCAGCCAGGTTGGCCGCGACATCCTGCTGCCCGGCACTTTTCCCCGAGCCTAGAATCGCCGGATGTCTGAATTCCATCCGCAGACCGCCATCGTCCTGGCGGTCTTTTTCATTGTCTATCTGGGCATGATCCTGGGCGGCCTGCCCCGGCTGCATCTGGACCGCACCGGTGTGGCCCTGCTGGGCGCCATCGCCATCGTCGGCTTCGAGGTGATGACGCCCGAGCAGGCGGCCCAGTCCATCCACCTGCCCACCATCTTGCTGCTGTTCTCCTTCATGGTGATCTCGGCGCAGATGCGGCTGGGCGGCTTCTATGACGCGGTGACGCGCCGCATCGCCGCGCTGCCGCTGGGCTCGATGGGGCTGATGGGCGTGATCATCGCGGTCTCGGCCCTGCTGTCGGCGGTGTTCTCCAACGACATCGTCTGCCTGGCGATGGCGCCGGTGCTGGCCGAGGTCTGCCTGCGCCGCCGGGTCGACCCCATCCCCTTTCTGCTGGGCCTGGCCTGCGCCAGCAATATCGGCTCGGCCGCCACCTTGATAGGCAACCCGCAGAACATGCTGATCGGCGAGGTGCTGCGCCTGCCCTTCGCGGCCTATCTATGGCAGGCCCTGCCGCCGGTGGCGGCCGGCCTGCTGGCGCTGTGGGCGCTGCTGGCCTGGCCGCTGCGTCGCCCGGCCGCGCTGCTCCAAGCCAGCCCGGCCCAGTTGCAGGCGCTGCAGACCGAGGCCACGCCGCTGGACCGCTGGCAGACCGCCAAAGGCCTGATCGTCGCGCTGGCCCTGGTGGCGATCTTTCTGTTCACCGACTGGCCGCGCGATGTGGCCGCCCTGGTCGGCGCCGGCCTGCTGCTGCTGAGCCAGCGATTTCACTCCTCCAAGGTGATGGGCCTGATCGACTGGGAGCTGCTGATCCTGTTCATGGGCCTGTTCGTCGTCAACCATGCGCTGGAGCTGACCGGGTTGACCCAACAGACCGTGGCCTGGCTGGCCACGCAGGGCATCGACCTGAGCCAGCCGCTGGCGCTGTTCATCGCGACGCTGGGCCTGTCCAACCTGGTTTCCAATGTGCCGGCCGTGATGCTGCTGCTGCCGGCTGCCGAGGGTGCACATGCCGGCGCGACGCTGGCCCTGGTCAGCACCATGGCCGGCAATCTGCTGATCGTCGGCTCGATCGCCAACATCATCGTCGTCGATGCCGCGCGGCGCTGCGGCATCGAGATCGACTGGCGCCGCCATGCCCGCACCGGCGTGCCGGTGACGGTGCTGACGCTGGCGATCACCGCGATGTGGGTGGCGCGCCTCTGACGCGCCTCAGCGGGCCCTGCCCCAGAGCAGCGCTTGCAGACGCTCTTCCCACAGCGGGAAACTCGAGTAGCGCCCAGGGTGCGCGGCTGGGTCGGCGCCGCTGCCACCGATCGCATAGGCGATGCCGTGGCCGGTGGCCGGATCCAGCAGCAGGCCGGACTGCAGCCCATAGGCAAAGCCCAGATGACCCCAGGCCTGCTGGCCGCCGGCTTCGACCAGGCGATCCCCGCGCCCGCCCTGGCTGCGATCAATGAAGTGCTGGAGGCCCAGGCCCCAGGCCTGGAACAAGCCGTCCAGCGGGTCGCCGTTGGGCGCCGCCGCCTCATAGCGCCACTGCTCGCTGAACAGGGCCTGCACCGAGGCGGGCTGCAGAAAGCGCCGTCCCTGATGGCGCCCACCGGCGGCCAGCATCGCCGCCACCGTGCCCAGATCGGCCACCCGTGTGCGCAGGCGTCCCTGCGGGCCGAACAGCGAGCCATTGCTGCCGAGCAGATAGCCGTCCAGTCCGCTGGGCGGCGCCGGACGCTGGCTGCGGAAGTCATCGGTCTGCACGACCCAGGGGCCGGCGGTGTGCCAGCGCGCCTCGTCGTCGGTGGCGCGCTTGCGGTACAGGGTGGCGAGATTCGCCAGCTCGGCCGCGCCCAGCTGGCTGGGCTCGAACCCGCCAACCAGGCCCAGCGGCGACATCACCTGCTCGCGCATCAGCACATCGAAGCGCTGGCCGGCGGCGCGCTCCATCACGCTGGCAATCACGCCGTAGTTCAGATTGCTGTACTCGAAATACGCGCCCGGCGCCTGCGCGGGTGGCGACCAGGATTCGCCGCGCCCGAAATCAGCACCACCCGGCAGCAGCTTGGACGCCAACGTCTGCCCCACCGTCAGATAGGCTCCGCCGGCATCGCGCAGCCCGGCGCGGTGGCTCAGCAGCAGGCGCAGGCTCAGGCGCTGCGCCGGGAACGCCGGATGGCGCAGCGCAAAACCCAGGGCCTCGCCGATGTCGGCATCCAGGTCCAGAACGCCGGCCTCGACCAGGCGCAGCACCCCCAGCGCGACGACCAGCTTGCTGACCGAGGCGACGCGGAACAAGGTGTCGCGGGTGACAGGCAAGTCCTGACCCCGATCCTCGCCCGGCGCGATCCAGCGCCGGCCGAACTGGCCCTCGTAGACCGGCTGTCCGGCGCGCATCACCAGCACCGACAGGCTGGCCAGCGGGCACTGCGGGTCGTCGAGCAGCTCTTGCAAGCGGGCCGGCAGCCGCGCATCGCTGCCGCTGTCAGTTGCGCAGCCGGGCATCGCGCAGAGCAACGCACCCGTCTTCAGCAGACGGCGGCGCCGCACATTGGGGGAAGGAGGTTTCGCAGGCATGGCCGCAGTGTGCCCAGCCTCGCGCGCCGGGTGGCTGAGATTCTGTGCTGCGGCCATGCATGGGGGTTATGCGCTGGCCCGCAGCGCGCGCTCAGGCCGCCTGCTTCTTCGCCACCAGGGTCAGAATGTCATAGCTGGCCACCAGCTCGCCGCGCTGGTTCATCACCTGCACGTCCCAGGCGACCACACCTTGCGCCGGTTGATCGGGACGGTTGCCACGATCAATGCGGCGCTTGCAGGTCAGGCGGGCCTGGATGGTGTCGCCAATGGCCACCGGGTTGACGAAGCGCAGCGTGTCCAGGCCGTAATTGGCCAGCACCGGCCCCGGGGCCGGCGAGACGAACAGGCCGGCCGCCGCGCTGAGCACGAAGTAGCCGTGCGCGATGCGCTGGCCGAACTGGGTGTCCTTGGCCGCGATCTCGTCGAAGTGCATATAAAAGAAGTCGCCCGAGATGCCGCCGAAGTTGACGATATCGGCCTCGCTGACGGTGCGCCGGTGCGTCAGCAGCGAGTCACCGATCTGGATTTCCTCGAAGTGCTTGCGGAAAGGATGGATCGCATCCTCCTGCACCTTGGCGCCGCGCTGGTACTCGCCGGTGATGGCGGTCAGCATGGTCGGTGAGCCCTGCACCGCACAGCGCTGCAGATAGTGCTTGACGGCACGGATGCCCCCCAGCTCCTCGCCACCGCCGGCGCGGCCCGGGCCGCCGTGCTTGAGCGCCGGCATCGGCGAGCCGTGGCCGGTGGACTCCTTGGCCGCCTCGCGGTCGAGGATGTGCAGGCGGCCATGGAAGGCGCCGGCGTGATAGACCGCCTCGGCTGCAATCGTCGGGCTCTTGGTGACGACGGAGCCGACCAGGCTGCCACGGCCCTTGGCGGCCAGGGCCAGGGCCTCGTCCAGATCACCATAAGGCATCAGCGTGGAGACGGGGCCGAAGGCCTCAAGCTCATGCACCGCCGGGTTGCTGAAGGCATCGCGGCACAGCAGCAGCGTGGGTGCGAAGAAGGCACCGTCGCCGACGCCCTCACCGATGGGCGCAAAGCCATCGCGCTCGCCGAACACGATCTCGTTGCCGGCGCTCAGCTGGGCCAGGCGCGCGGCCACATCGGCCTGCTGCTCCTTGGAGGCCAGCGCCCCCATGCGCACGCCCTCGATGGCCGGGTCGCCGACCCGGATCTTGGCCAGGCGCTCGCGCAGCATCGCGGCCACCGCGTCGATATGGCGGGCCGGCACGATGGCGCGACGGATGGCCGTGCATTTCTGGCCGGCCTTGGCGCTCATCTCGCGCGCCACTTCCTTGACGAAGAGCTCGAACTCCGGATCTCCGGGCTCCACATCGGGCGCCAAGATGGCGCAGTTCAGGCTGTCGGCCTCGGCATTGAAGGGGATGCTACGGGCCACGATGTTTTTGTTGACCTTGAGCATCGCGGCGGTGTCGGCCGAGCCGGTGAAGGTCACCACGTCGGTCTCGCTCAAGCGGTCCAGCAGATCGCCGGAACTGCCAACGATCAGTTGCAACGCGCCGGCCGGCAGCAGGCCCGACTCATGGATCAGGCGCACGCAGGCCTCGGCCACAAAGCTGGTGGCGGTGGCCGGCTTGACGATGCAAGGCATGCCCGCCAGGAAGCTGGGCGCGAACTTTTCCAGCATGCCCCACATCGGGAAATTGAAGGCATTGATGTGCACGGCCACACCGCGTTTGGGCACCAGCACATGGGAGCCGATGAAGCTGCCCTCGCGGCCGAGTGGCACGGCGGGGCCTTCGTGGACGATATTGCTGGAGGGCAACTCGCGCCGGCCGGTGCTGGCGTAGGCAAACAAGGTGCCGGTGCCGCCCTCGATATCGATCCAGCTGTCGGCGCGGGTGGCACCGGTATGCGCCGAGATTGCGTACAGCTGCTCTTTGCGCTCCACCAGATAGGCGGCCAGGGCCTTCAGGATGGCGGCGCGCTGCTGGAAGTCCAGCTTCAGCAGCGCGGGCAAGGCCTGACCCCGGGCATAGGCCAGCGACTCCGCGAAGTCCAGGCTCTCGGCATGGGTCTGGGCCACGGCGCGGCCATTGATGGCGCTGTGCAGGCTGCGGCCCGGCTCGGCCCCCACCCAGCGGTTGGCGATCAGGCTTTGGAGGATGGGAGTACTCATGACAATCTCAGCAAGTAAAACAGTCTTGACCAGGGTATCGGGCCGGCGAAGGGCGTAAGAAGCGGGCTGAGATCAGCCCGCCTAGCAGTCAGCTGCCGCTGCGATCAGGGTTGATATTTCCAGGCGCCGTTCTCGATCTTGACCATCACGCGGGCGCGCTGATCCAGGCCCAGGTGGTCGGTGGGAGACATATTGAACACGCCGTGCGCACCGGGCAACTCCTTCACGCCTTCCAGCGCGTCGCGCAGCGCGGCGCGAAAGGCCGGCGTGCCCGGCTGGGCGCCGCTCTTCAGCGCGACCGGAACGGCGGCCTGCAGCAGCAGACCGGCATCCCAGGCATGGCCGCCGAAGGTCGAGACGCTGCCCTTGCCGAAGGCTGCTTCGTACTTGGCGATATAGGCCAGCGCGCTCTTCTTCACCGGGTGGCTGGCCGGCAACTGGGCCGCCACCAGCACCGGGCCGGACGGCAGGAAGGTGCCCTCGACGTCCTTGCCGCCGACACGCAGGAAGTCGTTATTGGCCACGCCATGGGTTTGGTAGTACTGGCCCTTGTAGCCGCGCTCCTTCAGCGCCTTCTGCGGCAGCGCGGCCGGCGTACCAGAGCCGCCGATCAGCACCGCATCGGGCTTGGCCGCGACCAGCTTCAGCACCTGGCCGGTCACCGAGGTGTCATTGCGGTTGTAGCGCTCGTTGGCAACAATCTTCAGGCCCTTGATGGCAGCGATCTTGGCGAATTCCTGGTACCAACCTTCGCCGTAGGCATCGGCAAAGCCGATGTAGGCGGCGGTCTTGGCGCCGTTGTCCACCATGTGCTGGACGATGGCCAGGGCCATCATGATGTCATTCTGCGGCGTCTTGAAGACCCATTTCTTCTTAGCGTCCATGGGCTCGACGATACGGGCCGAGGCGGCCATCGAGATCATCGGCGTGCTGGCCTCGGAGACGGCGTCAATCATCGCCAGCGAGTTCGGTGTCACGGTGGAGCCCACCACCACATCGACCTTGTGCTCGGTGATCAGCTTGCGGGTGTTGGAGACCGCCGCCGTGGTGTCGGAAGAGTCGTCCAGCACGATGTAGTTGATCTTCTGGCCCGCGATGGTGGTGGGCATCAGCGTGATGGTGTTCTTCTCCGGGATGCCCAGCGACGCGGCGGCGCCGGTGGCCGACACCGTCACGCCGACATTGATGTCGGCCTGCGCGGCGAAGGCCACGGCGGCAGCGGCCAGGGCCACCAGGTTCTTGATCATGTTGTTGCGCTTCATCGTCATCGTCTCCAAGGGTTTGTTTTGCACTGACTCAACTACTCAACAAGAGCGGCCGGCTTGCTGGCCTGCACCGCGCCCAATCCGCCAAAGAACAGGTCGGCCACCATAGGCGCCACCGATTCGTAACTCAATTCACCATCAGGCCGCAGCCAGGTGAAGGTCCAGTTGATCATGCCAAACAGCAGCATGGTCAAAGGCTTGTGCAGGCGCGCGGCCTGCAGCTCCGGGCGAACTGCGGCCACCGCCTCGGCAAAGGCCGCCACCACCTGACGCTCGACCAGCAGCAGGCGCTCGCGGTCGGCATCGTCGAGGAATTTCACATCCTCAGTCAGCACCCGGTGCTGGTGCTGTGCCTCGCCATATTCCCGCACAAAGCGCGCGATCAGCGCGCGCAGATGCGCCTCGGGGGCCAGGTCTTGCGCGCGCACCTCCTCGACCAGACCGGCCAGGCTCTGCACATGGCTCTCGCAGATCTGCATCAAGAGCTCATGCTTGTCGCGCACATAGTGATACAGCGTCGGCTTGGAGACCTCGCAGGCCTCGGCCACCTCATTCATCGAGGTGCCGGGATAGCCCTTGCGCGCGAACAGTCGTGCGGCGGCGGCGAGGATCTCCTCGCGGGTGGATTCGAAACCTGGGGCGCGTCCTCGGGCCATGTGCGTGTTCGTGTGCTCAGCGTTCGTCGAAGGAAATCACCACGCGCGGCGTCAGCGCATGGGCTTGGCAGCTGAGGATAAAGCCGGCCGCCAGCTCTTTCTTGTCGAGCGCGAAATTCTTGTCCATGCGCACCTCGCCCTCGATCAGCTTGCAGCGGCAGGTCGAGCAGACCCCGCTCTTGCACGAGAACGGCACGTCCATGCCGGCGCGGGCCGCAGCACCCAGGATGCTGGGGTCGGTCTTGCTGAACTCAATTTCGCGGCTGACGCCGTCACGTATCACTGTGACGCGGGCGCTGTCGGCATCGCCCTCGCGCACCTCGTGCGGCGCCGGCTTGCCGGTCTGCATCTCGACCGTGCCAAAGCGCTCGATATGGATGCGCTCCTCGGGCACGCCGCTCGCCAGCAGCGCCGCCTCGACCTCGTCATTCATCTGGAAGGGGCCGCAGACGAAGACCTGGTCGATCCCGGCGGCCGGCACCAGGGTCTGCAGGAACTCGGCGATCTTGGCGCGGTCCATGCGACCGGCCATCAGCGGCGAATCGACCGCCTCGCGCGAGAATACATGGTGTAGCGACAGCCGCGTCAGGTACTGGTTCTTCAGGTCCTCGATCTCTTCCTTGAACATCGTCGAGGCCTGGCGGCGGTTGCCATAGATCAGCGTGAAGCGCGACAGCGGCTCGCGCGCCAGCACCGTCTTCATGATGGACAGGATGGGCGTGATGCCCGAGCCGGCCGCGATGCCAACATAGTGGCGGCGAGCGGCAGCGTCCAGCGGCGCAAAAAAACGACCCTGTGGCGGGAACACCTGGATCTCGTCGCCGGCCTTCAGGGCCTGGTGCACCCAGGACGAGAACACCCCGCCCTCGACCTTGCGAACGCCGACGCGCAGCTCGCCATCATCGACGCCGGCGCAGATCGAGTAGGAGCGGCGCAGGTCCTGGCCGGCCACCTCGTGGCGCAGGGTCAGGTATTGCCCCTGGGTGAAGCGGAAGGTCTCGCTCAGTTCGGCGGGCACCTCGAAACTGACGATCACGGCCTCCTCGGTATCGGGCCGGACCTCGCGCACGCGCAGCGGATGGAAGTGGAGGCTCATAGCGGTTTGAAGTGCTCAAAGGGTTCGCGGCAGGCCATGCAGCGGTACAGCGCCTTGCAGGCGGTGGAGCCGAAGGCCGAGAGTTTTTCGGTCTGCTCGCTGCCGCAGCGTGGGCAGGCCAGCTTGGTCAGCGAGGCGCGGTGCACCAGCCGGATCGGCTGGCCCTGGCCCGCAGCGACCGGCCCCGGCGGGGCAATGCCATAGGCGCGCAGCTTCTCGCGGCCCGCGTCGCTGATCCAGTCGGTGGTCCAGGCCGGGGCGCGCTGCATCGTGATCTCGATCTCGCCGAAGGCGGCCAGCGCGGCACGCACATCGTCCTGAATCAGCTCGGTGGCCGGGCAGCCCGAGTAGGTGGGCGTCAGCACCACCTCCAGGCCACCGGCGGTTTCCTTCAGATCGCGCACGATGCCCAGTTCGCACAGGCTGATCACCGGCACCTCAGGGTCCGGGACCTGGCGCAGCACCTCCCAGGCGGCTTCGAGCCGGCCGCAGGCGGGGCCGTGCGCGCTGGCCTGGTTCATCACCACCGGCCTCCGGGGTAGGCACGCTGCAGATACTGCAGGCTTGCCAGCATATGGCCCATATGCTCGCTATGGATGCCGCGACGGCCTTGGCTCTGATAGGGGCTGTCCTTGGGGCAAGCCAGGCCGGCATCGGCCAGCACCTCGGCCATCTGGGCCTGCCATGCGGGCTTCAGTTCGGACCAGGCGGGACCCAGGCCTTGCGCGGCCGCGGCGGTGTCGACCGCATCGCTGTCGAACAGTTCGTTGAAGTAGGGCCAGAGGCTGGCCAGTGCGGCCTGCATGCGAGCGGCGGACTCCTCGGTGCCGTCGCCCAGGCGCACGACCCAGTCGGCAGCATGCTGCTGGTGATAGGCGGCTTCCTTGACGGCCTTGCCGGCGATCGCCGCCAGCTCGGCATCGCTGGAGCTCTGCAGGCGCTGCCACAGCAGCAGCAGCCAGGTCGCGACCGCGAAATTGCGCAGCTGGGTGTAGGCGAAGTCACCGCGCGGCAGCTCCATCAGCACCGGGTTCAGGTACTGGCGCTCGTCGCGCAGAAAGGCCAGCTGGTCCTCGTCATGGCCCTGGCCGTCGAGCTCGGCGGCATGGGTCAGCAGGCCGCGGGCCTGGCCCAGGAGGTCCAGCGCCATATTCGACAAGGCCAGATCCTCTTCCAGGATGGGCGCGTGGCCGCACCATTCGGAGATGCGCTGGGCCAGCACCAGGCAGCTGTCGCCGAGGCGCAGCAGGTACTGGACTTCGGGGCTCGCGCCCACATTGATTGATGCAGCCATGGTGGACCGATTACATATGGTTCAGGGATTCGGGCAGCTCGTAGAAGGTCGGGTGGCGGTACACCTTGTCCTCCATCGGGTCGAAATACATGCCTTTCTCGCCCGGGTCGCTGGCGACGATCTGGCTGGACAGCACCACCCAGATGCTGGTGCCTTCCTGGCGCCGGGTATAGACATCACGCGCCATCTGCAGCGCCATCTTGGCGTCGGCCGCATGCAGGCTGCCGCAATGCTTGTGGTCCAGGCCCGCCTTGTTGCGCACGAAGACTTCCCACAGCGGCCATTCGGTCTGGGTCGAGGTATTGCTAGTCATGCTGCTTGTTCCTTGGTTGCTTGCTTGCGCGCATGGGCCAGCGCGGCCTCGCGCACCCAGGCGCCGTCGTCCCAGGCCTTGACGCGGGCGCCCAGGCGCTCGCGGTTCATCGGGCCGTCGCCATTGACGACACGCCAGAACTCGGCCCAGTCGATCGCGCCGAAGTCGTGTTCGCCGCGCTCGGCATTCCACTTCAGATCGGGGTCGGGCAGGGTCACGCCGAGGATGTCGGCCTGCGGCACCGTGGCGTCGACAAACTTCTGGCGCAGCTGGTCATTGGTGATGCGCTTGATGCCCCAGCGGATCGACTGCTCGGAGTTCGGCGAGTCCTTGTCGGCCGGGCCGAACATCATCAGCGAGGGCCACCACCAGCGGTTCACCGCGTCCTGCACCATGGCCTTCTGCTCGGCCGTACCCTCGCGCATGATCACCAGCAGGCTCTCATAGCCCTGGCGCTGGTGGAAGCTCTCCTCGCGGCAGACACGGATCATCGCCCGCGCATAGGGCGCATAGGAGCAGCGGCACAGCGGCACCTGGTTCATGATGGCCGCCCCGTCCACCAGCCAGCCGATCACGCCGATATCGGCCCAGGTCACGGTGGGGTAGTTGAAGATCGAGCTGTACTTGGCCTTGCCCGAATGCAGCGCGTCCAGCATCTGGTCGCGGCTGGTGCCCAGCGTCTCGGCGGCCGAGTACAGATACAGGCCGTGGCCGGCCTCGTCCTGCACCTTGGCCAGCAGAATGGCCTTGCGCTTGAGCGTGGGCGCGCGGGTGATCCAGTTGCCCTCGGGCAGCATGCCGACGATCTCGCTGTGCGCATGCTGGCTGATCTGGCGCACCAGGGTCTTGCGGTAGTGATCCGGCATCCAGTCCTTGGCCTCAATGAAGTCGCCGGCTTCAATGCGGGCCTCGAAGGCCGCCTCGCGCTGCATCTCCTCGGCGCTCTTGATCTTGCTGCTGCTCGGCGCGTCCTGCGGACCGACGCTCATGGCTTGGGTGTACATATGAAAGCTCCTTACTTCGGACGCTGGTCGATCACGCGGCGGGCCTTGCCCACCAGCGTGCGTTCGATCGAATCGGGGGCGCCGATATGCACCTTGGTGCTGACGCCGATCAGGGTCTTGATGCGGTGCTGCAGCGATTTGGCAATGGCGCCGACATCGGCCGCGCCGACCGCCGCCTGCTGCAGCTCGCAGCGCACCTCGACCGCATCCAGCAGGCCTTCGCGGCTGACGACGATCTGGTACTGACCGCTCAGCTGCACCTCCTGCAGCACCAGCTCCTCGATCTGGGTCGGGAACAGATTGACGCCGCGGATGATCAGCATATCGTCGCTGCGGCCGACGATCTTGCCCATGCGGCGCATGCTGCGCGAGGTCGGTGGCAGCAGCCGCGTCAGGTCGCGGGTGCGGTAGCGGATGATGGGCAAGGCTTCCTTGGAGAGCGAGGTGAAGACCAGTTCGCCCTCCTCGCCGTCCGCCACCGGTGCGCCGGTCTCGGGGTTGATGATCTCGGGATAGAAATGGTCTTCCCAGATCACCGGGCCGTCCTTGGACTCGATGCACTCGTTGGCAACACCTGGCCCCATCACCTCGGACAGGCCGTAGATGTCGACCGCGTCGATGCCGGCCTTAGCCTCGATCTCGCGGCGCATCGCCTCGGTCCAGGGCTCGGCGCCGAAGATGCCGACCTTCAGCGAGGACTCGCGCGCATCGAGGCCCTGGCGATTGAACTCCTCGATGATCACCTGCATATAGCTGGGCGTGACCATGATGATGTCGGGCTGGAAGTCCTGGATCAGCTGCACCTGCTTCTCGGTCTGGCCGCCGGACATCGGGATCACGGTGCAGCCGGCGCGCTCGGCGCCGTAGTGCGCACCCAGGCCGCCGGTGAATAGGCCATAGCCGTAGGCGATATGAATGATGTCGCCGGGCCGCCCGCCGGAGGCGCGGATCGAGCGGGCCACCAGATTCGCCCAGGTGTCGATGTCTTTGGCGGTGTAGCCGACCACGGTGGGCTTGCCGGTCGTGCCCGATGAGGCATGGATGCGCGAGACCTGCTGGCGCGGCACCGCGAACATGCCGAAGGGGTAGTTGTCGCGCAGGTCCTTCTTGGTCGTGAACGGAAACTTGGCGATATCGGCCAGGCTCTTCAGATCCGAGGGGTGCACGCCATGGGCATCGAAGGCGGCCTTGTAGTGCGGTACGTTCTCATAGGCATGCTGCAGGCTCCACTTCAGGCGCTGCAGCTGCAGGGCCTGCAGCTCATCCAGGCTGGCGCGCTCGATAGGCTCCAGATCGCCAGGGGCGGGCGTTTTGACGGTCATTCAGAGACTCCTTGAACGATGGGCTTGCCCTTGATCCGGTAGGACTTGCCGCGAAACACGGCCACCAGTTCCTCGCGCTGGTTGCGCACGGTGATGTCGTAGACACCGGTGCGCCCGGCCAGATGCACTTCCTCGCCGACGGCGGTCAGCCGGTCGCCCAGCTTGCCGGGCGCGACGATGTCGACGCTAAATCCCGAGGCCACGGTGAGCTCGTTGTGCGAGTTGCAGGCGAAGGCAAAGGTCGAGTCGGCCAAGGTGGTGATCAGGCCGCCGTGGCAGATCTCAAAGCCGTTGAGCATGTCCTCACGCACCGTCATGGCCAGCGTGGCGCGACCCGGAGCGATGGACAGGATCTCCATCCCGAGCGCCTTGCTGGCGCGGTCGTTCGCGAACATCGCATCGCGGACGGCTTCGGCAATTTGTTGGGCATCCATGGGCTGTCAGCGGTCCGTGAACGTGGGCTTGCGCTTTTGCAGGAAGGCGGCCGTGCCTTCCAGATAGTCGGGGCTGAAGCCCAGCCGGCTCTGCAGCTGCGACTCGTTCTTCAAGGCCGACTCGTAGTCCATCAGCAGGCTGTCGTCCAGGGCCCGGCGCGTCGCGGCCAGGGCCTTGACCGGCATCTGCGCCAGCTTCTGCGCCAGCGCCTGCGTCGTGGCGGCCAGCTCGGCATCAGGCACGGCACGGTAGATCAGCCCCATGGCCTGCGCCTCGGCGGCCGGCAGCTTGTCGCCCAGTAGGGCCAGCTCCAACGCCTTGGCGCGGCCGACCAGGCGCGGCAGCAGCCAGGTGCCGCCGCAGTCGGGCACCAGGCCAATCTTCGAGAAGGCCTGGATGAAGCTCGCGCCCTCGGCCGCCAGCACCAGATCGCAACTCAGCGCCAGGCTGGCGCCGGCGCCGGCCGCCACGCCGTTGACCGCAGCGATCACCGGAATCGGCATGCTGCGCAGGCGCAGCGCCAGCGGGATGTAGTAGTTGTCGAGCAGATGGCCGATGTCCTTGGGCGTCTCTCCGGGCTCCAGCGGCGGCTTGATCAGCGGGTCGGACAGATCCTGGCCGGCGCTGAAACCGCGCCCCTCACCGGTGATCACGACACAGCGCACCGTGCCGTCCTCGGCGGCGGCTTCCAGGGCCTGGCGCAGCTGCACCAGCAGCGCAGTGGTGAACGCATTCAGCGCCGCAGGGCGATTCAGCGTCAGGGTGCGCACGGCGCCCTCTTGGCTGATCAGCAGCAAGGCCTCGGTGGTGGCTGTCATCGTGTTTGTCTCACTCCATCGCTGCCGGCCAAACACTCTTGACCGACCGGTCGGTAGATATTAACGGCCAGCTTGACCCAGCGCAAGCCCGCAGGGCTACGGGACTACCCGGAGTTCAGGCGGCGGCCAGCTGCAGACGGTTGCGTCCGGCCCGCTTGGCCTCGTAAAGCGCGGCGTCGGCCGCCGCCAGCAGTTGCGCCGCGTCCGGCCCATGGCCGGGATAGGCCGCCAGGCCGAAGGAGGCGGTCACCTGCAACTGCTGAGCACCTACCAGCAGCGGGAGCGCCGCGATCGCGGCCCGCAAAGCCTCGGCACGCGCCGCTGCCGAGGCCAGATCGGCGCGCGGCAACACGACGACGAACTCCTCGCCGCCATAGCGGCAGGCCAGGTCCTCCTGCCGGGTCTGGGCGCTCAGACAACGCCCGACCGCCGCCAGCACCTGATCGCCCGCCTCGTGGCCATGCTGATCGTTGAAGCGCTTGAAGTGATCGACATCGATCAGCATCAGCGCCAGGCTGCCGCCCTCGCGCCGCGCCCGCGCCAGCTCGCGCGGCAGGCTTTCGTCAAGAAAACGCCGGTTGCGCAGCCCGGTCAGCTTGTCGCGCAGGGCCTGATCCCGCAGGCGTTCGCGCATGCGCAGATTCACCAGCGTCACCGCCACCTGTTCGGCCGCCGCCACGGCCACCAAACGCAGCGGCGCGTCGGGTCCGAGCAATTCGTCGCCGGCCTCCAGGCAGAGCAGCCCGACCAGCTCGTTCATCGCCAGCAGCGGCAAACACAGCGTCCCGGTGCCACCAGCCCCGTGATGGGTGCAGCGCAAGGCCAGGCCCTCGGCCGCATAGGGCTTGGAGCGTCGCAGCCCCCAGCAGTCGTGGGGCGCGAACTGATCGACCGAGGCCCGCCCCTGCTCACCCCAATGCCGGCGCAGCTGCAGGCAGCCGCTCACCGGGTCCAGCAGGTAGAAGGCGCCGCCGCAGCCCGGCTCCAGCGCCGGGAAACCGCGCGCCACCACCTCGGCCACCTCGTCCGCGTCATGGCAGGACTGCAGCGTGGAGCTCATCGTGCCCAGCAATTCGACCAGGCGTTTCTGGGCGCTGACTTGCTGCATCCCTTGCTGCAACTCCTCGTTGGCGCGTTCGGTCGCCAGACGCTGCGCCTGCAAGCGCTCGGCGGCGGCGCGCTGTTCGGTCAGCTCCTCGATGACCCAGATCGAGCCCCGCCGCTCGTCGCCGGGCAGCAGCTTGCCGTGCATCGCGCACCAGACCTGCCGGCCATCCTTGGCCCGCAGCGCCAGCTCGAAGTCCAGCGGCTGCCCGCTGTGCCGGCGTTCGCGCACCTGTGTCTCAATCTGCTGATAAGCCTCGGCCGAGGGGTAGAGCTGGCTGGCCGGCAGCCCTGCCAGCGCCTCGATCTCATAGCCGAGGATGTCGGCGAAGCGCCGGTTGCAGCGATACAGCCGCGCACCCCGGACATGGACGATGCCGGTCAGCGCATTGTCGAACACCGCCATCTGCTCGGCCGACAAGGCACCGAGACTCAGCGCGGTGCGGCGCTGGCGTGCCCAGGCGCGCGCCAGCGACACGGTCAGCACCGTGATCGTCAGCCCGCCCAGGCCGACCAGGGCCAGCGCCAGCATGCCGGCCCCGCCGCCGACATTCTTGGGGACCAGATAGACATGCCAGGTGCGGCCGCCCACCTCCAGCACCCGGCGCAGGCTCTCGGGGCGCGCGATCGCTTGCGCGCTATCGCCCAGAGCGCTGTCGCTGTCATACATCAGGTTCGCCGGCGTCGGCGACCATTCCTCGACCGGCCCGTCATCCAGACCGGCGTCGTGAATGACGATGCGAAGCCGGGCGGTGACGCTGTCATCGAGCAGCCCGTCGAGCAGATTGCCCACCCGATACACCACGGCCACAAAGCCGCGCAAGGCCTCGCGTCGCTGCTGGGTGTCGGCCGGCTCGCTGCCACTGCGGTAGATCGGCAGGCGCAGCACAAAGGCGGCGGCCCCGCTGGGATCCTGGATCAGCCGGACCCGCTCGGTGGCCACCAACCGGCCACTGTCGCGCCCCTGCTCCAGCGCGCGCTTGTGCGAGGGCAGATTCGCCAGATCGAAGCCGAGCGCACGCTCATTGCCTGCCACCGGCTCGGTGTAGTCGATCAGGTAGTGCACCGGTTCATCGGCTGCCGGGCGAAGCCTCAGGTCCTGGCGCAAGGCCGCAGGCAGCAGCGGATCGCTGCGCAGGCCGCGCTCGAAGTCCGCCAATTCCGCCTGTGTCACCAGACGCACAAATTGCACCGCCTGCACGGCGGGCAGGCGCACATGCGGCCGCCAGCGCTCGACATAGCTGCGAAACGCCGCCCGGTCGATCAGGCTGGTCCGGGTATTGAACAAGCCGGCCAGGCCGTGCAACACCTCGGCATGGGCGTTCAGACGGCGCTGGATGCCATTGCTGATCTCGCCGGCGCTGAGTTGGGCCTCGGTCTCGACGCGTTGGCGCTCGGAGGCATGCAACCGGAGCACCACGACCCCGGTCAGCAGCAGACCGAGCAGCACGATGGCGGCGACCATGGCCGTTTCCGAGCTCTTGTTCCGCATCGGCTCCTCCCAAGCACGATCCCGATCAGCCATGCTAGCGGTGCGCGGTGCCGTGCGAAGAGGGTGTTGACCCGAGGTCGCTCGCTATGATTGCCCGACCTCGAATTCCTCCCACCGCCATGCCCTGCTATGCCATCGACGGCGTCACCCCGGTCGTCCATCCCAGTGCCCATGTCCATCCGACGGCCGTGCTGATCGGCGATGTGATCGTCGGACCCGGCTGCTATATCGGCCCGTGCGCCTCGCTGCGCGGCGACTTCGGCCGCATCGTGCTGATGGAGGGCGCCAATGTTCAGGACACTTGCGTGATCCATGGCTTTCCGAAGTCGGAGACCGTCGTCGAGGCCAACGGCCATATCGGCCATGGCGCGGTGCTGCATGGCTGCGTGGTGCGGCATGACGCGCTGGTCGGCATGAACGCGGTGGTGATGGACGAGGCCGAGGTCGGGGCCTGGAGCATCGTCGCGGCCTGCGCTTTCGTGCGCGCCGGACTCAAACTGCCGGAGAAATCGCTGATCGCCGGACTGCCGGCCAAGGTGATGCGGCCGCTGAGCGAGGACGAGATGCGCTGGAAGCTGGAGGGCACCCAGACCTACCAGCAGCTGACCCGGCGCTGCCAGGCCAGCCTGGTCGAGGTGCCTCCGCTGGCGGCCGAAGAAGCCAACCGGCCGCGCCTGCCGGATTCGAACTACGGCACGCTGCAGGCGCTCAAGGGCGGCGCATCGGCTTGATGCGCCGCGCCGGCGTGGGCTGAGCTTCCACCATGGCCTCGCTGCGCGCCTGCGCCGCCGCAGACAGCGGTGCGATCAGCGCCGCCTCGGGCAGGTTCTTCCAGTAGCGGCGCGGCATCTCCTTGGTCATCATCGCGAGCTTGAGTCGGGCCGGGTTGAAGATGTTCTCGTAATAGGTCAGCCACAGCCCGGCGCCCGGATCGGCCGGCGGCAGGCCGCTGCGGTCCACGCCGGGGCCGGTGTGCAGGCGCTCGCCGTCCCATTCGATCGAGCAGCCAGGCGTGAAGATGGCCCAGCGCATCTGCGCGAAGCGGCGCACGAAGAACGGGGCATTGGCCTCGACCACATGGTGCTCGGGCTCGAACCAGGCGATATGGCGCAGCGCCTCGCCCTCGCCATGGGGGAAGAAGCGCACAAAGGCGCGCATCTTGTGGATCTCGCGGCCCACCTCGCGCGCCAGCTGGGCGGCGGCACGGCGATCCGGGTCGAGCTCGTCCCGCCGCAAGACCTCGTCGCACTCGCTCACGAGCCGCCAGAGCAGCCTGTAGAGCAGATGAAAGCGGTCCGGGTCGCGATGCAGCAGCGCGGACTCGCACAGCGGCGCCATCCAGGCCGGCACGCTGAAAGGCTTCGCGGGAGCGTCGTCGATGACGACCGCATCATCCGCCCACAGCCCTTGTGTGCCGCTCTCGGTCCGCCAGACCAGCTGATCAGGGGCGATGCCCCGCGTCAACAGCTGGCGCGCCGCGCGCCTGAAACCGTCGATATCGATCGGCCCCTGAAGGCTGACGATCATGCGAACAAGGTCTGCTGGCGCGGAGCCGGCCGCGCCGGCGTGCCGGGTTTGTGGCCGTCCACGCAGACAAAGGGCAGGACCTTGCCCGGCGAGACCCGCAGCGCCCTCAGATCCTCGACGCGCAAGCGCCGCACGCGGCGCGCCTGCAGAAGTTTGTCCACCGAGCCGACGCCCAGGCCCGGCACGCGCAGCAACAGCTCGCGCGGTGCGGCATTCAGATCGACCGGGAAGCGCTCCGGATGCGCCTGCGCCCAAGCCAGCTTGGGATCGACGTCCAGGCGCAGCAGCCCGTCATCGGCCGCGATGATCTCGCGGTGATCGAAGCCGTAAAAGCGCATCAGCCAGTCGGCCTGGTAGAGCCGGTGCTCGCGCATCAGCGGCGGCGCGATCAGCGGCAAGGCCCGCGATGCATCGGGAATCGGGCTGAAGGCCGAGTAATAGACGCGCCGCATCCGGTACTGGCCGTACAGCGCGGCGCTGCTGGCCAGGATGCTGCGGTCGTCGCTGGCATCGGCGCCGACAATCATCTGCGTGCTCTGGCCGGCCGGCGCAAAGCGCGGCGGGGTGGCCGCGCGCGGCGCGGCGCCCGGCA